>JBIKLM010000155.1:0-8921 GCA_044359835.1 Planctomycetota bacterium | reverse complement strand
TGCAGCGCTTCGGCCACCAGGCGTTGGCCCAGGAAGCCGCTGGCGCCCGTGAGCAGCAGCCAGCCCATCAGGCCGCGGCCTCCGGATCGCGGGGTAGCTCGATCCGGGCGCGGGCCCCCAGCACCTGCCCGCCGGCGTCCTGACGGTTCTCGAGCTCGAGCTTGCCGCCCATGTCCTCGAGGATGCGCGCCGCGATCGCCAGGCCGAGGCCGGTGCCGTCGCCTTTGGTCGTGAAGTAGGGCTCGAACAGGTGCCGTCGCACGGTCTCGGTCAGGCCCGGGCCGCTGTCCTCGAGCTCGAGCAGCACGCGCGCCTCCGCGCCGCTGCCGCGCTCGGACAGGCGCGCGGTCAGGCGTCCGCCTTGGCCCATGGCCTGCAGGGCGTTGGTGGTCAGGTTGGTGAGCACGCGCTCGAGCTTGGCCCGGTCGACGCACAGGGGTCCGCCGCGGCCCTCGATCGAAAGCACGATTCCGGCCCCGTCGGCCCAGGCCCGGTGCAGCTCGAAGACCTGGGCCAGCAGGTCGCCGAGCACCAGGCGCTCGGGGCGGTGGCGCTGGCCGCCGGTGAATTCGTAGAAATCGTTGGCCGTCTCCCGCAGGGTGCGCACCTGGCGGCGCACGATCTCGATCGTCCGATCGAGGATCTCGTGCTGCTGCGGCGAGCCTTCGCGGCGCGCGCGCTCCAGCAGGTCGAGGGACAGCTGGATCGGCGTCAGCGGATTCTTGAGGTCGTGGGCCACCTGGCGCGCCATTTCGCGCCAGGCGGCGTCCTTCTCGGCGCGGATCAGGCGTTCGCGCTGGGTCTCAAGCTCGGCCACCATCTGGTTCATCGATTGGGCCAGCTGCCCGAGCTCGTCGGACCGCTGCAGGGCGATGCGCGCCTTGAGGTCGCCGGCGGCCACCTGCCGCGTGAATTGCTTCAGCGCTTGGACCGGCGCCACGGTACGGCGCGCCACGACCAGCGTCCACAGCACCGCCAGGAGCAAGACCGCCGCGGTCCCGCGCAGCAAGAGCGTGCGCTGCTCGCGGCTGGCCGCGACGATGTCCTCGTCGTCGATGCCGACCCCCACGACCCACTGGAAACCGCGCAGCGGCGGCGCCGTGCGGCAGAAGGCAGCCGTCTTGGGCCGCTCTTCGAAGACGTAGTCCCGGTACATGCCGGAATGCGCCAAACGCGCGTCCTCGACCATCTGCGCCAGGCCGATGCCCGGGCCGCTGACGGTGCGCTCGTAGAGCTCGGGGTTCCTGTGGGTCAGGATCGTGTCCCCATCCGTGGCCCAGATCCAGGCATAGGGCGAGGGCACTTCCCCCTGGGACACCAAACCGCGGAAGGCGTCCTTGATCACCGGCCGGCGGATGATCGCTTCGACCGCGTCCCAGGCCACCAGGGCGTAGAGCACGCCCTGGATCTCCTGCTCTTCGAGGTAGGCCGGCACCGGCGCCGCGATGCCCACGCTGGCCTGTTCGGCGCGCCGCGGCGCCTCGTGGCGCGCCGCGCGCGGGAAGAGCAGCGGCGAGATGTGATGGTCGACCAACACGGACTCCCCCCGCAGGGCCCGCTGGAACCAATCCTGTCCCGCGAAGTCGGCGGCGAACAGGCGCTCGGCCAGGTCGGCCTCGATCAACTGCCCGCCTGCATCCACGCCGTTGCAGGCCACCAGACGACCCTTCCCATCGATCAGCAGCAGCATCCGGTAGCCGGGCTTGATGCTGACGTAGCGGTTGAGGTTCAGCTCGTAGGCCAGGCGGAAGGGCGCTTCGTACTCCTCGTCGAAAAAGACCGCGCGGCGGGTGTGCTTGGGGCCCCAGCGCTGCCGCTCGGGATCGGGGTCGCGGGCGCGTTCCTCCAGCGCCCAAGCCGCGATCGGGTCGGCCGCCCACAGGGACAGGTCGCGCTGGCGCTGGGCCAGCTCGAGGTCGATCTCGCCGGCCAGGTCGACGGCCAGTCCGGCCAGGGACTGGCGCACGAATTCGCGCGTCATGCGCCCGGCGATCTGGCCTTCGAGGTACAGCGCAAAGGTCGCGAACGGCAGCACCACGACCGCTAGGATCGCGACCAGGAGCCGGGTTTCGAGCCGCCGGAACATGCCCGCGGAGTGTACGGACGGGGGCCCGCCCGCATAGTCTCGGGGCCATGCTGCGGCTCCTGCTGGTGCGCCTCTCGGCCCTGGGCGATTGCCTGCACGCGCTGCCGGCCTTCCACCGGCTGCGGGCGGCCCTGCCCGAGGCGCGCATCGCCTGGGCCGTGGAGCAGCGCCACGCGGCGCTGCTGGCGGGGCTGCCCGGGCTCGAGTGCGCGATCGTCTTCGAGCGCCGGCGCGGACTTCCCGGCCTGCTGGCCCACTGGCGCGCCCTGCGGGCCTTCGACGCGGATTGGGCCATCGACCTGCAGGGCAACGGCAAGAGCCAGCTGGTGATCGCCGGCAGCGGCGCGCGGCGGCGGCTCGGCACGGCGCGGTCGGAGCGGGCCGAGCCCTGGCCGCGGCTCTCGCCCCGCTGGGTGATCGCGCCCGAGCGCGCCCGGACCGACGGCCGCGAGCGGCACGCGGTCGAGCGCGGCCTCGAGCTGGTCGAGGCCCTGCTGGAGGAGCTCCACGGGTCCAACCCAGGCCGCCGGCCGGAGGCCCCCCAGGCGCCCCTGCGCCTGGACCTCGGTCTCAGCGCGGCGGAGCGGGCCGCCGGCTGGGAGCGCTGGCGCCGCGCGAGCAGCGGTCGGGAGCGCGCCTGGATCCTGCAGCCCTCGGCGCGGCCCGACCCGCGCGCCTGGCCTGAAGCCCGCTGGCTGGCCCTGATCGAAGCCGCCCGCCAACGAGCTCCGGTGCTGTGGATCAGCCATGGGCCCGCCGAGGCCGCGCTGCTCGGCCGGCTCGAGTCCCGGCTCGGCCCCCTGCCGCGTGCCCCCGAGGTGCTGGCCCCGCGCGAGCAGGCCGCCCTGCTGACCGCCGCCGCGCAGAGCGGCGCCTGCTTCGTGGGCGCCGATCGGGGCGCCCTGCACCTGGCGGCCAGCGCGGGCCTGCCCTGCCTGGTGCTGGCGGGCCCCACGGACCCGGCCCGCACCGGCCCCTATCCGCCGCCGGGGCGTCCCGGCAGCCCCCACCGCGCCCTGACCAGCGGGGCCGACCTGCCCTGCCGCCCCTGCCGCGCGCGCACCTGCCGCCTGCCCCAGGGTCCGCGTTGCCTCGATGAGCTGGAGGCCGCCGCGGTGCTGGCCCTGCTCGAAGACGAGCGGACCTGGCCGCGCTGACGGTCCCGGAAGCGATCGCCTGGGTCTTTCCGCAGGCCGCCGGGTCAGCTCTTCAGCTCTTCAGCCCTTCAGCCCTTCGGCCCGGCGGCGCGCTCGAGCTGCCGCAGCCGGCGTTGCACGTCGGCGTAGGTGGGCCAGATCAGCTCGATCTGGCGCAGCAGCGCGAGCTGCTGCTCTAGATCCTCGCTGGCCATGGCCTGCTGATAGAGCCGCTCGGCATCGAGGATGTAGCCGGCCAAGGTTTCGCGGCGGGCGCGCGCATCCAGGTAGCCTCCGACCTGTTCGGCCAAGAGCGCGTCGTAGGCGCGGATCGCGTCCGGATAGCGGAAGTCCTGCTCGAGCAGCAGCGCCCGTTCGTAGGCGTAGGTGACGCGTTCTTCGTCGGCCCGGGCGCGCAGCTGGGCGACCTGCTCCGACTGCAGCCGGGTCAGCTCGAGGGCCTGGTCGAAGAGCTCGAGGGCGCGCGGAAAGTCCTTGGCCCGCAGCTCCTGGTCCGCGTCGGACAGGAGCTCGAGCACGCGCACCTCCACGTCGGTGCGCTCGAAGCCCTCGTTGGCCGGGGCGTAGTCGGGCTCGACCGAGCGCGCCATGCGGTATTCGGCGCGCGCGGCGCGGAACAGGCCCAGATCCTCCAGTTCCTGCCCGACGCCGCAGCGTTCCTCGGCCAGCAGCAGGTTGACCTCCTCCTGGCGCAGCAGGCCCGCTTCGGACTCCGGCTCGTACTTCAGCGCGGCCTGGAAGCGCTGGATCGCTTCGGCGGTCCGGAGCTCGCGCAGGGCGGTCACGCCCTCGTTGTAGTACTCGCTGGAGCGCTCGCCGAAATAGGCCTCGATGGCGGCCACGCGCCGTTTGCCGAGCACGGTCTGGGGATCGCCGGGCCAGTACTCGAGCGCCTTCGAATAGTGCGCGCGCGCTTCGTCGAATTCGCCCGAGGCCTCGGCCTCGAAGGCCGCCAGGCGCTCGATCATGGCCAGCTCGCGGCGCACCTTGAGTTCCCAGTGGCGCGCGTGCTCGCTTTCGGGCAGCAAGGCGAGCGCCCGTTGCAGGGCGGGCACCGCCTCGGCCTGGCGATCTTCGAAGATCAGCCGGCGGCCCTCGTCGAGCCAATAGGCCCCGCTGGCGCGGCGCCAGAGCTCGTCGGCGGCGGGATCGCCGGGTCGCTCCTGCGCCAGTCGGGCAGAGCGTTCGACCGCCTCCGGGAACCGGCCGTCCGCGATCAGGTCCTCGACTTCCTCGGCCTGGTTGCGGGCGCCGGAGCCGCTCTGGCAGCCCAGGGCGAAACACAGACCCAGGGCCAGGGGCAGGGCTCGGCCGGCGAGCGGCGGCGTGGGATGCCGGCGCGGGGCCGGGGACGGAACGGATGCCATGGGCGGAGGAAGGGCCTGGGGGCCCAAGCGGACGGCGGGCCAGGGCCTATCTTCCCCGGGCCGAGTCCGCCGGCGCAACCGCGAAGCGGCCGGGGATCGAGCGGCGATCCCGTCCCCAGGCGCGATCCGAAGGCTCGGCCCCGCGCCCGGCGCTCTTCGGCAGGCGACGACCCGGGGGAGCCCGGCGCGCCCGAAAACCCCGCCGGGCCCGGCGCGCGGGGCTCGGAGTTGGGCGCCGGGGGCGGCGGTCCGGGGTGCGCGGTGCGTGGGCGCAGGTCCTGCTGCCTGGCCACAGGGGGAAGCAAACGGGAGGGACGCGCGGAGCCCTGGGCGTGCGCCGCCGGCCCGGGCCGTGGTCGGCTGGAACCCGCGGACGCAGTCCGCCAGCGCACCCAGCCAGCTCAGCGGAGCCGCCCAGCCCGCTCTAGCTGCGTCCGCCGCAGAACAGCACCACACCCAGGCTGCCGAAGAAGGTCGGCGGCAGCCAGGCGGCCAGCAGCGGCGAGATGTGCCCTTGCATCCCCAGGTTCAAGCACACGAAGTCGGCGCAGAAGTAGAACACGCACAGCAGGAACCCCGCCACCGGACCGATGCCCTCGCGGCCGCGCTCGTAGCTCATCAGGAACGGCAGGCCGCACAGCAGCAGCACCAGGTTGGCCAAGGGGAAGGTCAGCAGGTATTGGCGCAGGGTGCGGTATTGGACGTTGTCGGGATCCCGCGAGGAGAGCAGCGTGGCCTGGGCGTAGGACAGGTCCATCGGGTTCGAGCGCCCCTTCCAGGCGCTCCACACGTCGTAGGGATGGAACTCGAGTCCGCCGCTCAGCGCCTCGAGTTCCGTGCGCGTGCGCTGGTCGCTGCCCACGTCCTCGCGCCAGCCGCCCTCGAGCTCCCAATAGCCGAAGCCGCTGACCCCGCGGTAGGTGCCCCGGGCCGCGCCGTAGTGGATCCAGCGCTCGCCGGTCAGGCGCACCGCATCGAGGCCTTCGAAACGCGCGCCGTCGCCGCTCGGATCGGGCCCGGGCACGTAGGCGTCCAAACGGATCATCTCGCCCTGGCGGTCCTTGAGCCGCAGGCGCTCGAGGCGCACGCTGGGCTGGTGGCGGTCGAGCTCGATGCCCAGGGTGTCGCTGTGGAAGCCGAGGCGCGCCACGGCCTGCTCGCGGCCCAGGAAACAGCCCACCGCCATCAGGCCGGCCACGAAGAAGATCGGCGCCATCAGCCGCCGTGCGGAGATCCCGATCGAGAGGGCCGCGACCATCTCGCCGCTCTTCCGGAGGCGCGCCATGGTGAACAGCCCCGCGATCAGGGTCACGAAGGGCGCCAGGGACAGGAACAGGAACGGGGCCCGCAGCAGGCAATAGCCCCCCACGCGCAGGAGCTGCTGTCCGGGCGTGTGCTCGCCGTCGGGCTCGAGCCAATCGTCGACGTTGGCCGCCAGGTTGACGATCAGGTACAGGCCCACCAGGACCCCGGCGGCCACCAGCAGGGCCGCGACGTAGTTGCCGGCCACGTAGCGATCGAGGCGCCCGCCCAGGGCCCAGCGGCGCCGGCTCATCGGCGCAGCTCCTTGATCAGCCAGATCAGGCCGATCGCCAGGCCCAGGCCGTCGGCGCTCCAGGCCGCCACCAACGGCTCGAGCTTGCCGGAGGCCGCCAGCTGCTTGCCGAGGCGCATCGAGAGCACGTAGTAGACGAAGGCGTAGCTCGAGGCGGCCCCGAAGCTGACCAGCGGCTTGATCCCGCCCAGCCGCAAGCCCGTGGCCACGCCCAGCATCAGGAAGACCAGGTAGTTCGCGCAGCGCGCGAGCCGCGAATGCAGCTCGAAGCGATAGCCGTAGTGCAGCTTGCGCGCCAGCAGGCCGTCCGGGGAGATCAGCGTTTCCTCCCGACCCGCCACCACGCCTCGGGCGTCGAAGGCCTCCACCGTGGCGGCCATGTTGGGATCGGCGCGCAGGGCCGCGTCTTTGGCCAGGGCCGCGCGAATCTCGCTGGAGCGGCGATAGCTGCCCGCGCCCAAGAACTTGGGCCGGCGCTCGACGAGCTGGTCGAGCGCCACCCAGAAGGCCGGGGCCTCGATGGCCAGGTTGCCTTCGTCCTTGACCGTGGCCATGCCGGTCAGGGCCAGACCGAGGTGCGTGTCGTTCAGCATCACGCGCGCCGAGGAGGCCACCAGGTGCTGGGCCCCGCCGTCGGGATGGGGCACCACGATCTGGGCCTTGTAGAAGGTGTTGCCCAGGCGCTGCACGCCGGCCAGGTAGAACTTGCCGAAGTCGATCTCGCTGCGGCCCGGCGCCAGGCTCCGAAAGCTCTGGATCAGCGTGTCGACCCGGAAGCGGCCCTGCTCCGCCTTCCAGCTCGGGCTGACCTCCGAGACCAGGTAGAAGGTCGCTCCGCCCAAGGCCCCCGCGACGAGCAAACCGGGCAGCAGCACCCGCGCCGGATGGATCCCGGCCATCAAGATCGCGATCCACTCCCGGTCCGCCACCAAGCGCCCGAAGGTGGTCACCACCCCCAGCAGGAAGCCCAGGGAGAGCAGGTAGGGCAGGAGCTCGCCGCCGACCAGCGGGATGTAGCGCAGCACGGCCCCCAGCGAAACGCCGCCGAGCTTTTGGACCGCCGTGACCGCCGTGGCTGGGAAGACCACGAAGAACAGCGCCAGCGTGGCCAGCAGGGCCGAGGTGGCGAGCTGGCTCAGGAGATAGCGGAACAGGATCACGGGGCCGGGGAGTTTACGCTGGGCTCCCGCCGCGCCAGCGCGGCCCGCCCATCGGCCATGCCCCCGCCCCCGCCGCTGCCCCCGGGCGCCGTGCTCTTGCGCGCCCTCGCGGGCCGCCGCGTCTGGGCCGAAACCGCCCGTGTGGTCAAGGCCTTCGAGGCGCCCTGGCCTTGGTCCCGGGGTGCGCTCAAGGCCCGCCGCGAGGCGCGCCTGTTGGCGGCCCTGGCCGAGCGCGGCTTGCCGGTGCCGCGGCTGCTGGGCCGCGAGCGGCGGGGCGGCTGGTCGCTCTTGTTCCTCGAGCGCATCCCGGACGCGCTGGATCTGGCCGCCTGGCTCGAACGCCCCGGGCTTCCGCGCCTCGCTCGCCGGCGGGTGCTGGAGAGCTGCGCGGCGTCGCTGGCGGATTTCCAAGCCCAGGGACTGCGCCACTGCGACTCGCACCCGGGCAATTGGCTGATCGATCCGGCGGAACGACCCGTGGCGATCGACTTCGAGCGCGCGCGCCTGGGCCGCGGGTTCCAGGGGGCTTCGGCCCGCCGCGAGCTGGCGCGGCTGTCAGCGCTGCTGACGCCCGTGACCAGCGCCGCCGAGCGCCTGCGGGCCCTCGCGGCCTGGCGCGCCGCCCTGCCGCGGGAAGCCCAAGCGGCCCTGCCAGCCGAGCGGGAGTTCCGTCGCGATCTGGCGCGTCAGGCCGAACTCCAGCGCCGGCGCGAGATCCGCGCCGAACTCGACCGCTGGTTGCGCCCGGGGTCGCGGCTCGAAGCGAGCCCGCGGGCGGCGGATGAGGAAGCGAACGACGGCCAGCGGCGCCCCCTGGTCGTCGCCCCGGCCCCCGGCGACCGGCCGACCCGCCTGCTCCATCGGCACCTGCAAGGTGCGCGGCGCGCGGCCGCCCGAGCCTGGTGCCAGGGCGAGGCGATCCCGGCGGGCGGCCTGGCCTGCAGCGCCCAGGCCCGCCGCGCCCGCCGCCTTTGGCTGGCCCTGGCCCTAGAGCTCGAGCACGGGCTGCCGGTGCTGCTCCCGGCGGCCCTCGACCGCGCCGACCCGCGCCGCTGGCGGCTGCTGTTCCTGCTGCCGGAGGCCGATCGGCCCGCGCTTCAGCGCCCCGCGCCGGCGGCCTGGCTCACGGCGCTCGAGGCCCGCCGTGCGCGCCTCGGCCTCGCTCCCCTCGCAGCCTTGACCGCCTTCGCGCCCGCCGCGCCGACGGAGCCCTGGCGCTACCTGCCCTTCGCCCTGGACCCCTGAACTGCGCCCCAGACCCCGCGCAGCGCGGCAGCGGCGATCCCGGGATCGAAGGCCCAAGCTCGCCGGCCCGTCTCGGCCCGAGCCAACGAGCTCTGCCTTCGTCGCGCCGGCAACGCTGCGCGGCTGACGCACATCGCTCGGCCCGGTTGCATCGGCCCGGTTGCATCGGCCCGGTTGCATCGGCCCGGTTGCATCGGCCCGGTTGCATCGGCCCGGGTTGGGCGCCCCGCGTCCAGCGCCCCGGCCCCGGCGGCGGGGAGCGCTCCGCGGCGCCCTGGCTGGGGCCGGCCTGGCCCCAGAGGCTGGGAAAAAAATCGGCGCGCAGCGACGATCCCAGCCTCTGCGGCCGCC
>JBIKLM010000005.1:0-28417 GCA_044359835.1 Planctomycetota bacterium | reverse complement strand
CCAGGACCTGGGCGCCGTGGGCCGCGGCCTGCACGCCAAGGCGGCGCCCGAGGGCCTGTCGAACGCCGGGCTGCGGGCGGCCATGGGCTACACCGCGGGCCTGCTCGAGATCCTCGAGCGCTTCCACGGCGCCGGCCTGTGGCACAAGGACATCAAGCCCTCCAACGTGATCGTCAGCGGCGAGCGCGTCGAGCTGGTCGACCTCGGGCTGGTCACGCCGCTGGCCTCGGCCCTGACCCTGACCACCCACGGCACCGAGTACTATCGCGATCCCGAGATGGTGCGCCTGGCCATGCAAGGCGTGAAGGTGCACGAGGTCGACGGGGTCAAGTTCGACCTCTACAGCGTCGGCGCGGTGCTCTACGGCCTGATCGAGAACAGCTTCCCGGCCCACGGCAGCCTCTCGCGCATCGCCAAGCGCTGCCCGCGGGCGCTCGAATTCGTGGTGCAGCGCGCCATGGCGGACCTCAAGGACCGCTACCAGAGCGCCAGCGCCATGCTGGCCGACCTGCGCGTGCTGCTGGCGGCCGCCGATCCCTTCGCGCTGCGGGCGGTCGACCTGCCTTCGCTCTCTGGCGCGGCCGCGCCCGCCGCCGGCCAGCCGAAGCGCTCGGGCCCGCCGCCCCTGCCCGGCTCCGCCGCGCCCCTGGCCGGCGCAACCTTCGCAGCGCACCAAAGCCCCAAGGAGGCCGCCCGCGCCCTGCGGGCCGCCCAGCAGGCCAGCCGTCCGCGGCGTTCGGGCGCGGGGGTCCTGGTCCTCGGGCTGCTCGGGCTGCTGGCCTTCGCCGGCGGCGCCGTGGCCCTGCGCGAGGCCCGCGACCGCGGCCACGAGCTGGTCCGCGTTGAACACGAGCGCGCCGTGTCGATGCACGAGGCGCTGCAGGCGCGCGCCATGGCCAGCAGCCGGATCCCGGACCCCCAGGCAAGCTTCGCCCGAGCCCCGGTGGCGATCCGGCCCGAACTCCCGCTGCTGCTCCTGCTGCGCACGCCCCAGGCCCTGACCAGCCTCGAGGAACAGGACCTGCGCGCGGCCCTGACCGGCGTGCTCGAGCGCCGCGTGTTCAGCGAGCGCGCCAGCGAACAGGATCGGGACGGCGAGCTGGCCGCTGAAGCGCGGCGCTGCGTGCAGCTCGCGTCCCTGCACGACGACGCCGCCTTCGCCGCGCTGCAGGGGCTGGTGCGCCAAGAAGCCGATCTCGGCGGCGTGCTGTGGCTCGAGACCAGCCCGCGGGGCGGCGAGCTCGATTGCCGCTACAGCTTCCGCCGGGGCTCGGCGTTCCAGTCGGGGCGCCTCGCTTCCAGCCGTTCGGCCCTGCCCCAGGCCCTGCTGACCGCCGGGCTGCGCCCCGAGCGCTCCCTGGCGCACACGGCCCGGGGCCTGGCGCTGCCGCGCTCGGCCGCCGCGGCGCGGAGCCTGGCGATCGACCTGGAGGGCGTCCCGCCGCCGGCCGTGGACCCGCTGCTGCGCGAAGCGCGTCGCCAGGCCCTGCGGCGCCGGGCCGAAGCCCAGCTCGAGGCCCAGGCCGAGCGCCATGCCGAGGAGCTCGAGCAGTGGAATGAGCAGTTCGGCGAATCGTTCGAGCAGTGGGCCGACGACTTCGAGGAGCGCATCGAAGACTGGCGCGAGCGCTTCGAGGAACGCTGCGGAGACTTCGGCGAAACGCTCGAGTCGATCGCCGAGAGCGCCGAGGAACCCTAGGCCCAAGGCAGCCTGCCGGTCGGATGGCGGGCCGCCGGGCGGACCGGGTGCGCCGACCGCCAGCGGGAGCCGCTCGCCGGATGCCGGCCAGTACCGGGATCGGCGCGATCTTCATGGGTTCGCTGCAGCCCGCGCGGGCTCGGGATCCAGGGCGCGGAGGCCTGCGGCGTTGCCTCGCTCCGCGCGGCGCGGCAGGGCGAGGCCACGTTGGCGGATCCCAGCGCCGGAGGCGGCGTTGAGCCGCCCTGAGCCGCGCCCCGCGGCGCCGCCGGCCGGAATCGCTGTGGCGTCTGGGGCGCGCGGCGCGGGGCGACGGGCCGCTTCACATCTCGAGGCGCGCTCCGGCGGTTCGGCTGCGCGCCTTCCAGGGTTAGTGTGGCGGCATGACCCAGACCCCGATCCGGCCCGCTGGACCCCACGACCGCCCGCGCCTCGGCACCGCGCTGAGCAGGCTCGCAGTCGGCTTCCTGACGCTGGCCGCCGGCGCCGGCTGCTGGGGGCCAGGTGCGGCGGAGGGGCAGGTGTTCGAAGTGCTCTCCGATGGGCGCCGGGCGCTGCGCTACGAGCTCGACCTGGGCGGGCCAAGGCTCACGGCCAGCGATTTGGACGGGCGTTGGCTCGCGCTCGAACTCGGCCAGGGGAGCCTGGCGTCTTTGCAGGGGCTCGAGCCGCGCTGGCGGGACGGCACCAAGCCGCTCTGGAAGCTGCGCGTCTCGGAGCCGCCGGGTTCCGTCGAGCAACGGTTCGAAGTCCGACCCGGGGTCGTGCTGGTGCGCCGGCTGGAGCGGCTCAGCGCGCCGGGAGCCCTGCCCGCGGCGGTGCGCGTCTCGGGGGCGGCCCTGGGCCGCGCCGAGCGCGCGGTCTTGGCCGCGGATCGCGAGCGCCTGGTCAGCGGTTTCTCCGTGGAGCTCGACCCGACCCAGGCCTGGCTGCTCGAGATCCCGGCCAGCGAGCTCGAATCCGACGGCCGCGGGATCCCCGTGATCGGCGGCGAGTTCGATTTCAGCGCGCCGCGCTCGCCGCTGGGCCTCTTGCCCGCGGCGGGCGAGCCGCAGCGCCTGCTGCGCTATCGCTTCGCCCCGTGCCCCGCGGGCCGCACAGACCTGCGGGCGCGCCTCTCCGGCGCGGGTCGGGTGCTCGAGCTGTGGAGCGACACAAGCGAGCTCGAGATCGGTCTGTCCGGCGATCAGCCGCCGCGCCTTTCCTTCACGCCGCTGCCGGCCGCCCGAGCGGCCGACGATGCAGCTGCTGCTGCGTCGGAATCGATCCCGGTCTTGGACCCGACCTCGGAAGCCTCCGAGACCCCGGCGGCCGCGACCTCGGTCTGGCTGCTGCGCTGAGGGCGCGAGATCCAGCGCCGCGGGCTGCGCCTCGGTGCGGGACCCGCCGGCAGCGGACCTCTGGACTGCCGCTGGGTGGCTGCCCTGCGCAGGAAGCTGACATCGCGGGCGGAGTTCGGCGCCGGTCGCTTCCTGAGCGCGCGCGGGCACCGCAGCGCGTAGCGGGCGCGGCCTGAGCGGCCGAGCGCTGGTTTCGTCGGGTCTAGGTCGACCCGGGGCGGCTCGGGCACGGGGCACCATCGACGCGATAGGGGAGCACTGCCTCAACGGCCAGCTTGAACCCTGGCCTAGGAACCCTTCGTGCCCGCCAGCGCCCGCGTCCTCGCGGGCCTCCGCGCGGCGGGCCCAACCGGTCCCCGCATGCCCCAGTTGCCCTCTGAATCCCTCGCCCTGGCCGCGGACCTGCCGGCCGGAGCGCCCGCGCCGTCGCCCGAGCTTTCGCCTCGGGCCGGCGGCCCGGCCGCGCCCGCAGCCAGCGCCCTCGGCGCGCTCAGCGAATTCAGCGAGGCCGTGGCGGCGCTGGTCGAGCTGGCGTCGCCCGCGGTGCTGCACCTGCGCGCCCTGCAGCCCGGCCGCGGGCGCTTGGCGGGCGGCTCGGGCGTGTTGATCGCGCCCGACGGCTTCGCCCTGACCAACAGCCACGTGGTCCACGGCGCCACGGCGGTCGAGGCCGAGCTGTCCGACGGCCGCAGCGAGCTGGTGCAGGTGATCGGCGAGGACCCGCTCACCGATCTGGCCCTGCTGCGCCTCGGGCCCGGCAGCGCCTGGCCCCACCTCGGGCTCAGCGACGCCGCCGGCCCGCGCGTGGGCGAGCCCGTGATCGCCATCGGATCGCCCTATGGCCTGGCCCACACGGTGACCTTCGGCATCGTCAGCGCGCTCGGCCGCGCGCTCCCGGGCCAACAGCCCGGCCGGCCGCTCGAAGGCCTGATCCAGACCGACGCGCTGCTCAATCCAGGCAACTCCGGCGGTCCGCTGATCGACAGCGGCGGCCGCGTGGTCGGCATCAACACCGCGATCCTGCCGGGCAGCCAGGGGCTGTGTTTTGCGATCCCCGCGGACACGGCCAGCTTCGTGGTCTCCGAGATCCTGGCCCACGGGCGCGTGCGCCGCGGCTACCTGGGCCTGGCCGCGGAGGAGGTGCTGCTGCCGCGGGCCCTGGCGGAGCGCCACGGCCGCGCGCGCCAGGCGGCGGTGGCCGTGCGCCGCGTCGAGCCCGGCTCGCCGGCCTCGCGCGCCGGCCTCGAACGCGGCGACCTGCTGCTGCGCCTCGGCGAGCGCGCCCTGTATTCGGTCAGCGATCTGCACCGCTCCCTCTCGCGCACCTCGATCGGCCAGCGCCAGGAGCTCTTGCTGCTGCGCCGCGGCGAGCCCCAAACCCGCGCGATCACGCCCGCCGAACTGGTCTGACAGGCGCGGACAGGTCACCTCGGGCAGCCCCCGGGCCCGCGGCCCCAGCGCCTGTCTATTTCGTGTCGGGCGGAGCGATGCGCTGCGAGCGGTAGCCCGGCTCCGCAGCGGTTTCCGGCGGGCTTCGCTCGGCGTGGGCCGCGTTTGCGCGAGCGCGGATCGGCCGCCGCGCAGGGGCGCCCTCGTGAGCGCAGCGCCAACAAGTTCGCGAGCTCAGGGCAGCAAGGCGATGCGTGGGCCCGTGTCGTCGATCAGCAGGCAGCCGATCAAGAAGCCGTCGCGGCGCGCGAGCACCGGCGCGCCGTGCCAATCGCCGGATAGGAGACCCTCTAGCATGAGCTTCCACTGCTCGCTGCCCGCCAGGGGTTCGAGCCGCGAGGCTTCGATCGCCAGGGCGCCCATGGCCGGGTCGCCGCAGATCAGCAGGTCTTCGGGGAGCGCGGGACGGCGCTCGCGCTCGCGCGGCCAGCCGGAGGGATCCTCCGGCTGGGGCATGCGCAGCAAGCCAAGGCTCTGGGCCGCGTCCTGGGCGAGCATGCCGTCGGCCTGGGCGGGCTCGGGCGCGGAGACGGCCAGCGGCAGATCGAATGGCTGTCCTTCGAATTCGAGGCGCGCGCTGCCGGGGCGCGCTTGCGGCGGCGGTTCGAGCAGGTCGGCGGGCCCGATCAGGCTGTCTTGGCCGCGCAGGCACCAGCCGCTGCGGCGCTGTTCCCGGGCGATCCAGGCGCCCTGCTTCCAGACCAGGGCTGCGCGGCCCGGCCGCGGGCGCGGGGCGCCGACGGGCAGGCCGAGCTCGCGCTGGGGCAGGTTGGGGCGCCAGTCGAGGGCGCCTTCGGGCATTTCGGCGAGCAGCTCGAAGCGCGCGCCGTGGCTTGCGGGGGGCGCCAGGGTCTCCGGGGTCGCCAGGGACACGCCGCCGGCCAGCAAGCTCTCGAGGCTTTGGACGCGCAGCTCGAGCCCGTCGATCAGCCCAGCTTCGAGCGAAAAGCCGCCATTCACCCAGAAGCGGGTGTTCTCGCGCACCAGGTCCGCGTAGGCCGGCGCGATCAGGGCCCGCAGCTCGATGCGGCTGCGGTCGGCGCTGAGTCCGAGCTGGGCGATCTGTCCGACGGTCAAGCCGCGGTAGGACAGCGGCGCCCCCTCCGCCAAGCCCAGGCGGCTCTCGGCTTCCAAGACGACCTCGAGGCCGCCGACCAGGTCGGCGCCCAGGGGCGGGCGTTCGAGGCCGCGGAAGGCGTGGGTTTCGGGCTCGCCCGGGTCGCCCGGGGCCAGCGCCAGATAACGCGGCCCCACCAGGGTGTCGAGGTCGCTGACTCCCGTGGGGCCGAGCTGCGGGCGCGCGACCCAGAGGCGCGTGCCGGCCCGGGCCAGATGGGCCGCGCTGGGATCGAGCCGCGCGCGCACCACGACGCCGTCGCCACCTTCGGCCAGGGTGATGCGCTCGACCACGCCGACCTGGATGCCGCGGGTGCGCAGGGCGTCGCCGGCGCGCAGGCCGTGGCCCTGCTCGAAGCGCACGGTCAGCTCCGGCCCGCGCGCGGCCCACACGCCGCGCAGCAGCCACAGGGCCGCGCCGAGGGCCAAGAGCGGCAGCAGCCAGGGCCAGGGGCTCTTGCGCGGGGCGGCGATGCGCGCGGTCGGGACCTCGACGGGCGTCATGGGAGCGGCGGATGGGGTTCGCGGTCGCCGGGCGGGTCCCACAGGGCGTGGGGATCGAACAGGGCGCTGGCCAGCAGGCTCGCCAGCACCATGCCGAGGAAGGCCGCCAGGCCCTCGCCGGCGTGCACCTCGACCAGATCGCCGAGCTTGAGGGTCGCCACGAGCAGGGCCACCAGCAGCACGTCCAGCATGCCCCAGCGGCCCACGAATTCGATCGCCCGCCAGAGGCGCGCGCGGGCGCCGTCCGGAGGCAGGTGGGAGGCGAAGCGGCACAGGACCAGCAGGCCGCCCAGCTTGAGCAGCGGCAGGACCAGCGAGCACAACAGGACCACGCCGCCCACCAGCAACTGCCCGTCCGCCAGCAGGCCCTCGACCCCGCCCAGGATGCTGGCGGCGCGGCGGTGCCCGAAGCGCTCGATCTCGAGCACCGGCAGGGCCACTCCCAGAGGATAGAGCAGCAGCGCCGCCAGGGCCGCGGCCGCGGCCCAACGGTTGCGCTCCCCGGCGCGGCGCCGGTCGGGCAGGGGCGAATCGCAGCGCGCGCAGCGCGCCCGCTGGCCGCCCGCCAGCGGCGGCAGATGTTGGGCTAGGCCGCAGCAGTGGCAGGCGTGGAGCGAGGCCTCAGGGTGCACGGGCGCAGTCTACGCAGGGCCCGGGGCGCTGTTTTTTGGGCGCTTCAGGAAGTTGTGTGGGTGCCTGAAGCGGTGAATGGCACGGCTCTGTCCCTCGCTCTGGACCTCCCGGGGGCTCCTGCGCTCCGCCGCCGACCGCGCCGCTCCCCGGTGCCTCGATCGGGCGGTGCGGCGGCGCGATCGGCGACGGAGCTCCGGGGCCTCGGCGGGATCGCTGGACTCGTGTCTGCGGGCTTCCCGGAAGGCCGCGGCGGCGCGTTGCCCACACGATTCCCGGAAGCCCCGTCTTTTGGAGCCTCCGGTGCGGCGCCCCGGCTGCGGGCGAATTCGAGCCCCTCGCCGCTTGCGGACCTCAACGGACAGCCTTCGGCCCGCCGAGGTGGCTGCGCGAAGATCCACGGGCTCCCGGCAGGAGCCGATCGGCGCGTCGCGGGCAGCGCGGCCGGGGGCCGATCGCGTGGGGCGCTTGGGTCCGGCAGCCCGCCCTGCCCGCCCCGCCAGCGGCCCGCAAAGACCGGCCCAGCGGATCCGGCCCGTCCGGTTCGGTGCTATCGGCGGCCCGCCCCGCTCGGCAGAATCGGCCCGTCCCGAGCCCGAGTCCGCCCATGCGCATCCCGTTCCTGTGCTGCCTGGCCCTGTTCGTCGCCGCCCCCGCGGCCCTGGCCCAGCGCGCCTTCCTGCCCCCGCCTGACGCCGCCCTGGTGGACGTGCGCCTGGACCCGGCCGCGGATGCGCCGCGCCACACGCTGATCCTGCGCGGCGGCCGCATCGCCGCGATCCAAGCGGCGGACGCGCCCCTGCCCCCCGGCCTCGAGCGCATCGAGGGCGCCGGCCAGCTGTGCCTGCCGGCCTTCTTCGACGCCTGGGCGCGGCGCGGCGTCGACGAGCCCGCCGTGGTGCTCGAGCGCGACCGCCCGCTCGACACCCAGCGCGACGTGCGCATCGACATGCAGCTCGCCGGGCGCAAGGGCCTGCGGCCCGCGTTCCGCGCCGCCGACGCTTTGGTGCTGGACGACAAGCTGCTCGAGGCCTATCGCCAGGCGGGCTTCGCCTGGGCGCGCCTGTCGCCGGGCGGCGATCTGCTGGCCGGGCAATCCGCGCTGGTCGCGCTGCGCGAAGGCGCGCCGCGGGATCTGGTGGCGCTCGAGCAGGCGGGCCAGATCGGCAGCTTCGAAGCGCGCGGCGATGGCTATCCCGAAACGCTGATGGGCGCCTTCGCGCAGCTGCGGCAGTTCTTCTACGACGCACAGCGCCAGGGCCTGATCGAAGCGCGCCGCGCCGCAGGCAAACAGGATCCGCGCGGACCCCACGACCCGGACCTCGAGGCCGGGCTCCTGCTGCTCGGCGGCGAGCGGCTCTGGTTCGAGGCCGACGACAGCCGCGATCTCGAGCGCGCCCTGCGCTTGGCCCGCGAGTTCGGGCTCGAGCTCGGATTGCTCGGCGTGGGCGAGGGGTTCGAGATCGCGGGCCAGCTGACCCAGGTCGGCCTGCCCCTGGTGCTCGACCTGGATTGGGGCAAGGAGGTCCCGGACCCGCGCGAAAAGCCCAAGGGCGAGGCCGCGCCGGACGAGGCCGCTGCCGCCGCTCCCGCTGCCGCTGGGGCCGCGCCCGCAGCGGTTGAAGCGCCGGCGCCGCCGGCCGCTGCGATCGCCGAGCAGGCCCCGCAGTCGGACGGGCCGGAGTCCGCGTCGGATTCCGACGCAACCGCCGAAACCCCCAAGCCCTTCGTCTATCGCGCGCCCCTGGCCGAGCGCCTCGAGCGGCGCCTCGAGTGGGAGCGCCAGCGCGACAACCTGCGCGCTTTGGCCGAGACCGGGCTGCCGATCGCGCTTGGCAGCGGCCTGCGTTCGCCCGCCGATCTGCTGGCGGCGCTGCGCACCGCGGTCAAAGCTGGCCTGCCCCGCGAGCGCGCTTTGGCGGCCTTGACCGGCGCCGCTTTTGCCGAGCGCTGGCCGGGGGCCCAGGACGGGACCCTGGCGGTCGGCGACGGCGCCGATCTGGCCCTGTGGAGCGGCGATCCGCTGACGGACGAAAAGGCCAAGGTCCGGGTGCTGCTGGTCGAGGGCTATCCCTGGCGCGCCGCGGAACCCGCGGACGGGGACAAGACCGAGGGGGCCGAAAAGCCGAAGGACGCCTCGGACAGCGCGCCCAAGGGCCCGGAGCAGCCGGCCGCACCCGCCGGCGGCGATCTGGCCGCCGCGGCGCCCGCGGCGGGCAGCCCGCCCGCCGAGCAGGTTGCCGAGCCGGGCGCGGCCCCGAGCGGCGCGGCGCCCGACGCGGCCCCAGCCCTCGCCCAGGCCCCCGGCGGGGACGCTGCGACCGCTGCGGGCGCAGCGACCGACGAAAAGGCGGCCGACGAAAAAGCGGCCGACGGCCCGCGCTATCTGCCCGACCACCCGATCGAGACCGATGCCGAGCGCCGGCCGCGGCTCGAGCTGCCCGCGGCCTTCGGCATCCGCGGGGCCTGGCTGCACACGGCCCGCCAGCCGGCCTTCCGCGGCGACCTGTGGGTCGAGGACGGCCGCATCCGTGCGCTGGGCGAGAACCTCGTTTTCCCGCCGGAACTGTCCGTGTTGGACGGCGCCGCCTGGCACCTGGCTCCGGGGGCGATCGACACCCACTCGCACATGGCCATCAGCCGCGGGGTCAACGAAGGCACCTTCTCGATCACCGCCGACGTCGACATGACCGACGTGGTCGACGCGGAGGACATCGGGCTCTACCGCGCCCTGGCCGGCGGCACGACCCTGATCCAGATCCTGCACGGCTCGGCCAACACGATCGGCGGGCGCTCCGAGCTGCTCAAGCTGCGCGGCCGCGCCGCCCGCGCCGAGGATTTGCGCTTCGAGGCTGGGCCCCAGGGCATCAAATTCGCGCTCGGCGAGAACCCCAAGCGCTCCAACTGGGGCGCCCCGGGCCAGCGCTTCCCCGGCACGCGCCTGGGCGTCGAGGCGCTGCTCTATCGCGCTTTCGAGCGCGCCCGCGAATACCAAGCGGAGTGGGCCGCCCATGCTGCGTTGGTCGAGCGCGGCGAGGATCCCCTGCCGCCGCGGCGCGACGTGCGCCTCGAAGCCCTGGAAGGCGTGCTCAGCGGGCGCCTGGTGGTGCACGCCCACAGCTACCGCGCCGACGAGATCCTGATGCTGCTGCGCGCCGCGCGGCATTTCGGCTTCAAGGTCGGGACCCTGCACCACGCCCTGGAGGCCTTCAAGGTGGCGCGCGAGATCGCCGCCAACGGCTCGGGCATTTCCACCTTTTCCGACTGGTGGGCCTACAAGGTCGAGGCCTACGAGGCCGTGCCCTCCAACGCAGCCCTGCTGATCGAGGCCGGCGCCCAGGCCTCGATCAAGTCGGACTCGGACGAGCTGGTGCGGCACATGTACCACGAGGCCGCCAAGTCCGTGGGCTATGCCGCCATGGACCCGGTCGCGGCCCTGCGTCTCGTGACCTTGAATCCGGCCGAGCAGCTCGGCGTCGCCGATCGCGTCGGCAGCCTGGAGGTCGGCAAGGACGCCGACCTGGCGGTGCTCGACGGCGATCCCTTGGGCGTGCGCTCCAGGGTGCTCCTGACCTTCGTCGAGGGCCGGCTCGTGTTCGAGCGCCGGGACGCCTTCGGGCTCGCGGAGGCGCCGCCGCCCGCGCCGCCGGCCCTGGCCGGCGCGGCCCTGGCCGTCGAGGAGGGCGCCTGGATGGCGATCGTGGGCGCCACGATCCACACCGGCGCCGGCGAGGTGATCGAGGACGGCACGCTGCTGGTCTCCGGCGAGCGTATCGCGGCCCTGGGCCGCGGCCTCGAGCTGCCGCGCGGGGCCACGCGCATCGACGGGGCCGGGATGCACCTCTATCCCGGTCTGATCGGCCTCGGCACCAGCCTGGGCCTGGCCGAGATCGGCGCGGTGCGCGCCACGGACGACACCATCGAGATGGGCGGCGACCAGCCGGACCTCTCGGTGGCCTCCTCGATCAACGCGGATTCGGCGCACATCGGGGTCACGCGTTTCAACGGCATGACCCGCGCGCAGAGCATCCCGCGCAGCTTTGGCGCCATCGCCGGCCGCTCGGCGGTCGTGCGGCTAGCGGGCGACACCTGGGAGCAGATGCTCTATCGCCAGGACGACATGCTGCACGTCGGTTTCCCGCGCCAGGATCCCGAGGCGGAGGGCGAGCGCAAGGAGCGTCAGGAGCGCCAGCTGCGCGGCCTGCGCACGCGCTTCGAAGCCGCCCAGCAGTACGGACGCATCGTCGAGGAGCGCCGCAGCGCGGGCCTGCCGCCGCCGCCCTTCGATCCGCGCGCCGAAGCGCTGGCGGCTTATGCCCTGGGCCAGGGCCGCGTGGCGCTGCACGCGGATGACGCCCACACGATCCTGGCGGCCCTGCGCTTCGCCAAGGACTTGAAGCTCGATGCGGTGCTCTACGGCGCGCGCCAGGCCTACAAGGTGCTGCCGGCCCTGCAGGAGGCCGGGCTGCCGGTGGTCTATGGGCCGGTGCTCGAGCTGCCCAGCGACAGCTTTGCGCCCTACGACGCGCCCTACGCCACGCCGGCCCTCTTGGCCCGCGCCGGCGTGCCCTTCGCGATCTTCACCAACCAGGACGAGAACCCACGCAACCTCTGCTACCACGCAGGATTCGCCGCGGCCTTCGGCCTGTCCGACGAAGAGGCCCTGCGCGCCGCCAGCCTCTATCCGGCCCGGATCCTCGGCCTGGAGCACGAGCTCGGCAGCCTGACCCCTGGCAAGCGCGCGGACTTGGTGCTGGTGCGCGGCGAGATCTTCGAGCCCACCGCGCGCGTCGAGCGCGTCTGGATCGACGGCCGCGAGACCTCCCTGGAGAACCACCAGACCCGGCTGACGGAGCGCTTCCGCGCCCGACTGCGCGACCCGCACCTCACCAAGTAGTTTCAGGCCCGGCGCGCCGCTCGCCATCCCTGCTCAGCAGGGTTGGCGGGCGCTGCTGTGCCTGTCAGGCGGGTTCCAGAGGAGCGTTCCCGGCGGGCGATCAAGGAGCGAGGCGGAACAGCACCAGGGCCATGGCCAGGGACCAAACCAGCAGGCCGATCCACAGGTCCAGGGTTTCGCGACGCAGGGGGCGGTGCGCGGTCCTGCCGGTCAGGTCGTCGGGCAGCGGGGCGGGGAGCATGGTCGGGAGCGCGGGTGCGGGGGCTCTGGTGGGGGTCGAGCTGGGCGGCAGCTCGCGCCGGCGCGGGCGGCGACGGGACGTGGCTCTTGCGAGCGGCGTGCCAAAGCGCGGATGCTCAGGGCATGAGCGCCAAGGAGCTGCGTGTCGAGTGCCCGCGCTGCGCTGCGCGGCTGGACGTGGATGGGCGCACGGAGCGGGTCATCCGCTGGCGTGCGCCGGGGCAGGCCGAGGGCGGCGGCAAGCCGGCGCCCGGCGAGCAGGACTGGCAGCGGGCCCTGGAGCGGGCCAACGGGCGCGCTGGGCTGAGCGCCGAGCGCTTCGAGCAGGCCCTCGAGAAGGAGCGCCGGCGCGAGGCGGACCTGGAGGCCCTGTTTGCGCGAGCGCGGGGCAAGGGCGCAGCGCCGGCCGGGGACTCCCCGGCCGAGGCCGATCCTGTTCCGGGCTCGCTGTGGAGCCTGGAGAGCGCGGCCCTGGCCTCCCTGGCGGACAGGTGGGCGGCCCTCGGCGTCCCAAGCCGCGAGTTCGGGAACTTTCGGGGCTGGTCGGGGGCCGCGGGCTGGTGCTGGCGGCTGGCGCGGCCGCTGCCGGCGACCCGGTCGGCCTCGAAGCTGCCCCGGGAGGGGCACGCGCCCGGGGACGAAGCGCCGCCCGCGCCGGAAGCGGGCGGGCGCTTGGCCCTGCCCGTGGAATTGGGCGGCGAGGTCCTGCTCTCCAGGCTGCAGGCAAGCGGCTGGCTGCTGGCGGGGTTCGAGGCGGTCCTGCAGCTCGAGCTGGGCCTCGAGCCCCCCGGGGCGCAGGCCCCCGGTCGACCCGTGCCGCCGGAGGAGCTCGCGAGTTGGGGCCAGGTCTGGCTCGGCGAGGCGCTGCGGCCCGAGGCTGGGCTGGGCGCTTGGAGACCCCTGTGGCTGGGGGAGGGCGCGGCGCGGCGACCGGCGGGCCTTTGGCTGCGCGGGCAGCTGGCGGTGCTCGGGGATCCGGGGCCCCTGGATCCCGCCGGAGTAGAGACCGCGCGCCTCGCAGCCGCCGGGCAGGGCAGCGTTCGGCTGATCGCCGAGACCCGCGATCCCGGCACGGAACCGGGCCGCTTGGAGCGACTCGGCTGGCGCGTGGCCTACCATCGCGCGCTCTTCACGGCGCCGGGAACCCGCTGAGGTCCCCGCGCCGCGCCTTTTCCCTGGCGCGCCGCCCGCGGGCGCCGCGACCGCCCCGACCATGCCCGAGAACCGCTACCGCGCCGTCAAGGCGTACAAGAACGAGGCCTTCCTCAACAGCTCAGCCGCCCGGCCCCTGCGCATCCTGGCGGAGTACACCGAGCCCGAGGAACGCTTCCGCGAGTTCAAGATCCGCGACACGATCGTGATCTTCGGTTCGGCGCGCATCAAGCCGCGCGACGTGGCCGAGCAGCTGCTCGCCGATGCCAGGGCCAAGGGCGGCGACGTGGCCCAGGCCGAGCGCGTGCTGTCGATGTCGCGCTACTACGAGGCCGCGCGCACCCTGGCCTTCCGGCTGACCAAGTGGTCCAAGGAGCTCGAGGGCACCGATCGGCGCTTCGTGGTCTGCTCCGGCGGCGGCCCGGGCATCATGGAAGCGGCCAACCGCGGGGCTTCCGAGGCCAAGGGCGAGAACATCGGGCTCAACATCTCGCTGCCCTTCGAGCAGAACGACAACCCCTACATCACGCGGCGATTGTCGTTCGAATTCCACTACTTCTTCATGCGGAAGTTTTGGTTCAGCTACCTGGCCAAGGCCTTCATCGTGATGCCGGGCGGCTTCGGGACCCTGGACGAGTTCTTCGAGGTGCTGACCCTGGTGCAGACCTTCAAGATCAAGAAGAAGGTCGCTCTGGTGCTGTTCGGCAAGGAGTACTGGCACAGCATCCTCAAGTTCGAGCCGATGGTCGAGGCCGGCACGATCAGCGCCTCGGATCTGGACCTGTTCTTCTACACGGACTCGATCGACGAGGCCTACGAGTACGTCACCAACTACCTGACCGAGCACGCCCTGCGCAGCGATCCCCAGGACTCGGGCGGCGGCTGACCGGCGGCAGCGCAGCGGTGCAGGCCGCGGACCAACGGGCCTGGATCCCATCGTCTGTCGAGCGCAGCCGAGCGGGCGACCGGAACGGGGCCGCACCGCGACGGCGGAACCCGACCACGCGGAGCGCCCGGGGATCCGGTCCAACAACCCCGGCCGGCGCGAGAGCAGCGTCCGAGGAGCTGGGCGCCGGCCTCCACGCCGCTCCGCTCTCTGCAGGCGAGCAGCCGCGGCGGCCGCCCGCGGGGCCGATCGCGATCTGTCCAAATCCTCGCCACCGCGCCCGGATCCGCCCGGGCCCATCGAGCGCAAACCCCCGCCGCGCGCCGACTTGGCCCGCGACCGGCCCCTCGCTTGCGTAGAAGTTGGACGGGGCGGATACTAGAAGCCCGAAAATTCGGACGGAAGGCCCCCAATCGATCCGGGGCCCGCTCCGAAGGCTTCCCGCCCAGCAGTCGTCGGAACGAGGTATCCCGTGTCTTCACCCTCCCAGAGCACCACTTCCGCCACCAGCCGTCCGGATTTCCGGGTCGAAGCCGACCGCCGCGACCGCGCCGGCACGCCTTCGGCTCCCGCCGTGACGCTGATCCCCGGCGACGGCATCGGCCCCGAGGTCGTGGCCGCCACGCGCCGGGTGATCGAGGCCGCCGGCGTGCGCATCGCCTGGGAAGAGGCCGTGGCCGGCAAGGTGGTCTTCGACGCCGGCGACGCCACGGGGGTGCCGAGCTCGACCATCGATTCGATCGCGCGCACCAAGGTGGCCCTCAAAGGGCCCCTCGAGACGCCCATCGGCAGCGGCGGCAAGAGCGCCAACGTGACGCTGCGCAAGATGTTCGAGACCTACGGGAATACCCGTCCGGCGCGTATCTACCCCGGCATCAAGACGCCCTTCAGCGACCGGGCCATCGACATGGTCGTGGTGCGCGAGAACGTCGAGGACCTGTACGCCGGCATCGAGCACATGGTCAGCCCGGGCGTGGCCCAGGCGCTCAAACTGATCTCCGCCAAGGGCTGCGAGAAGATCTGCCGCATGGGCTTCGACCTGGCGGTCGCCGAGGGCCGCAAGAAGGTCACCTGCGTGACCAAGGCCAATATCCTCAAGCTGACCGAGGGCATGCTCAAGCGCACCTTCGAGCGCGTGGCCCTCGAATACCCGCAGATCCAGCACGACTTCATGCTGGTCGACAACGCCGCGCATCAGCTCGTCCGCAAGCCGGAGGAGTTCGACGTGATGGTGCTGACCAACATGAACGGCGACATCCTGTCCGACCTGGTCTCGGGTCTGGTGGGGGGCCTGGGCCTCGCGCCCGGGGCCAACCTCGGGCGCCACGCGGCGATCTTCGAGGCTGTGCACGGCACTGCGCCCGACATCGCCGGTCAGGACAAGGCCAATCCCACCGCGACCCTGCTCTCGGGCGTGATGATGCTGCGCCACCTGGGCTTCTATGCGGAGGCCGAGCGCATCGAAGCGGCCGTGGCCGTGACCCTCGCGGAAGGGCCGCGCACCGGCGACATCGCCCAGGGCCAGACGCCGGTCGGCACGCGCGCCTTCACCGACGCGATCATCGGCAACCTGGGCCGCGCCCCGCAGGGCTGGAAGGTGCGCCAGCACCGCCCCCTGCACCTGGCGGAGGTCTCCAGCAACCCGGTCGCCGTCGTGCTCAAGTCGCGCCGCAACCTGGGCATGGACCTGTTCATCGAGTCGGGCGCCAGCCCGGCCGAGCTGGGCCCGGTGCTGAGCGGCCTGGCGGAAGGCAGCAAGCTGTACCTCAAGGTGATCAGCAACCGCGGCCAGGTGGTCTGGCCGCTGACCGGGGCGCCGACCGACTGCGTCGACCACTGGCGCGTGCGCTACAAGGTGCGCGCCGACCAGAGCCTCGACGACGCGGATCTGTTCGCCCTCATGCAGAAGGTCGCCGCGCGCTTCCAGATCAACCAGTGGAACCGCCTGGAAGAGCACGACGGCAGCCGCGCCTACACGCTGGCCCAAGGCGAGGAGTGAGCCGCGCGGGCCTGCCCGGGCGAATCTGCGCCGCAGAGCGGCGCAACAGGCCCTGAACCGGGGCCGATACGTCTCGCTCCAAACCGATCGGCTCGGGCCCAGCCCGAGCCGATTCGCTTGTCCCGTGCCCCGGCGTAGCGGAGCTGGGGACGCCGACCTCGCCCCCAGGGATTTCCACATCGCTGGAGCCCGCGCCGCGCTACCACGGGGTCACACAGACCTCTGCAAAACTCGCTCGCCCGTCGAAGCGAGCAGTGGGTGCTCCCGCTGCTCCGCTGGTGGCTCCTTCCGGCCGATCCAGAAGGCTCGAGCGCAGATCAGAGATAGCCCAGGGACTCGAGCATCTTGCGGTCCGAGTCGGGGACGTCGTTCTTGCGCGCGTCGATCTTCTGCTTGATCGGGGCGAAGGCGGCGGCGGTGTCCGGGTATTCCTTGGTGTATTGGTCGACCAGCTGCGCGGCCGGCAGGATGCCGCTGGCCACGTCGGAAAGCGCGTTGGCCACGCGCGCCACGTCTTCCGCTTGGATCAATTGGGGATGCTGGCCGAGCAACTCGGAGAACTCCGAAAAGGCCAGCTTGGGATCCAGGTGGGCGCGCGCTTGGGCCAGGGCCAGGCTGGCCTGCTTGAAGCTAGGGCTGCCGGCGGGCTGGCTCTTGGCCGCCTGCTCGAGCAGCGCCGCGGCGCCGGCGTAGTCCCCGGCGCTCAGTTTGGTCACGCCCGCTTGCAGGGGGTCTTCGCCGGTCCCTCCGCAGGCGGCCAGCAGGCAGAGGGCCAAGGGCAGGGCCGCGAGGCGGGCGAGGGGCGCGGGGAGGGGCTGGGCCATGGGTGGGCTGGGCAGGGGAGGGGAAGCCGGAAGGGGCGGATGGGGCTGCTGGGTGCAGTCCGGGGGGGCGAGCGGCCGGCCGGGGCCGGGCTCGGGGCGCCCCGGGGCGCCCGCGCTCCGAGGCGCGGCCCGGCTCTACGCCTGCCAACGTTCGTGGTTGGGACCGCCTGCGGCCAACAAGGTTAGCCCGCGGGGGGCACCGCGGAGCCGCCGGACGGTGGGGAGGCGAGCCAGGGGTCGGCCCGGAGGCTGCGGACCGGGCTGATCAGCGGTACGTCCCCGCGCTCGCCGCAGTAGGTCCGCGCTTCCCTAAGCCCGGAGGAGGGAGCGCTGGGGGCTCCGCTCTGGCTCACGCCGCGTCCTCGTGACCAAGTCAGCGGAATTCTTCCGGGTCGGCGCCGGGCTCGAACTCCGGAGCTCTGGGAGGCCAACTCGTGCGGCCGAAGTCCGCGCCCGCCAGGAAGGCGGTCGCGTCCGGAGGCGTCCAGCCCGGAACCGCGCCCAGCGCCTGGGCGGCAGCCGCCTCGACCTCCGGACGCAGCTCGTCGAGGCCCGGCGAGGACTGACCGCGCTGGGCGGCCAAGTCGAGGATCAAGCGCCCCTCCGGCGCCAGCCGGGCCGCGAGGGCCTGCTCGGCCAGCAGCAAGAACTGCGCGGGGCCGAAGGCCGTCGGATCGTCGCGCAGCGTCTGGCGCAGGGCGGGCAGGAAGCTGGGCGCGTCCGACCAGGCCAGCAGGGCCAGGGCCCCCGCTCGCGCGCGAGCTGCCTCGGGATGCGGCGGCGTGACTTCCCCGCGGGCCAGGTCGCGCTCGACCCGCTCCTGGGCGTAGCGAAAAAAGTACTGGGCGTCGATGAAGGCGCCGTAGCGCAGCGCGCGCTCGCCCTGCGAGTTGAGGGAGCCAGCGCCCTGGCCGCAGGCGCACAGCAGCAGGGCCACGGCCAGGCCGAGCAGGCTCCGAAAGTCAGGGCCGCGGGAAGAGCGGGGCATGGGCTCAGGCTGGGGCTCCCGGGCCGGCGATTCAAGGGGGGCCACGCGCCCGATTCCGACCGCCCCGCGGTGGCCCAGCGGCCGCCCTCGGCCCGTCGACTAGAGTTTGGCGCCCCAGAGCCCCCAGAGCCCCGCCCCCCCCCCGACCGCATCCTCGATGGGACTGTTCGATTTCTTCTCGAAGAAGAAGCCGCCGGCCAAGGCCGCGCCGCGGCCCCTGCCGCCGCGCCCCGGCACGGCCCAGCCCGAGCCCCAGGCCGACAACCACTTCCTGGTGATCACCCTGGATTCGTGCCGCTACGACAGCTTCATGGAAGCGGCGCCCAAGGTCATCACGCAAGGTCGAGAAGCGCTACACCTACGCTTCCTGGACGGCCCCGTCCCACTACAACCTGCTGACCGGCCTGCTGCCGCATACCAGCCCGCCCAACGTCTACGCCAGCGAGTACTACAAGGAAGACTTCTTCAATTACAACCAGCGCCTGGGCGCCAAGGCCAAGACGATCGATTTCGGCGCGATGGTGCCGGGCCTGTGGTTGCCCGAGTTCCTGCGCAACAAGCTGGGCTACAAGACCTGCGCGCGCATGTCCCTGCCGGTGCTGAACCCGAAGACAGGCATCAACCGCTTCTTCGATGACTTCCGGCTGATGGACCACCACAACGACATGGCGGCCATGCTGCCGACCATGAAGTTCGACTCGGGGCGCCCGGAGTTCTACATGCTGAACGTGGGCGAGACCCACTATCCCTACGCGCGCCCCAACGAGGATTCCTCCATGTGGCCGCGGATCTCGGGCGTCAACGGCGTGTTCAAGAAGATGGGCGAGCAGATCGACCCGGAGAACCCGGACTTCAAGGAAACGTTCCAGTTCTTCGACGCTGAGAAAATGGAGCAGCTCCGCCAGCGGCAGATCGACACCGTGCGCTACCTGGACGGGGTCTTCGAGCAGCTCTACGACCTGGTCCCCAAGAACACGCACATCATCGTGACCGCCGACCACGGCGAGCTCTTCGGCGAGCAGGGCTACTTCGGCCACGGCCCGATCATGCACGAGAAGTGCTTCGAAGTCCCCTATCTCGAAGGCAAGCTGCGCTGAGCGATCCGATGGGCGAACGAAGCGGCTTCATCCTGTGGTTCACGGGCCTCTCCGGCTCGGGCAAGAGCACCCTGACCAACCACCTGGCCCCCAAGCTGCGCGAGCTCGGGCTCAGGGTCGAGGTGCTCGACGGCGACGAGGTCCGCGAGAACCTCTCACGCGGCCTGAGCTTCAGCAAGGAAGACCGCGACATCAACATCCGCCGCATCGGCTTCGTGGCCAATCTCTTGGCCCGCAACGGCGTCGTCGCGATCAGCGCGGCGATTTCGCCCTACGAATCCGTGCGCCAGGAGGTCCGCCGCCGCTCGGAGGCACCCTTCATCGAGGTCTACGTCAACGCACCCCTGGCGGTGGTCGAAGGCCGCGACGTGAAGGGGCTCTACAAGCGCGCCCGGGCCGGCGAGATCCCGCACTTCACCGGCGTCTCGGACCCCTACGAGCCGCCCCAGGCCCCCGAACTCGTGGTCTATACCGGTCAGGAGACCGTCGAGGAGTCCGCTCGCAAGGTGCTCGAGTACCTGCGCGGCCGCGGGCTGTTGCCCGCGCGCTGAAGCACAAGCTGTGCTTTGCCCCGCTGCGATGGGGGCCCGCGCAGGGCGCCTCGGGCGGCTGGCCGGCAGGGGCGGAGCCGAAGGGTCAGACGGCTCGAGCGGCGCGACGGGAACCCATCCGGTCGCGCAGCCGCCCGCCGCGGCCGGACGGCGGGCGCAGCCCAAGTTTTCCCCGACTTGGTCCAACGTGGCCCGGTCCGGCGGCGGACCCACGGGTATCCTGAGCGGCCCGGCCGAGAGGTCCGGCTGCGACCGCCCCGCCCCGCCCCCGATGCCCCGCTTCCTCCCGCTGCGCCCCCTGGGGCCGCTGGCCGTGTCGCTGCTCCTGGCGGCGCCGGGCCTGGCCGCGCCCGCCGCGGCCCTGGCGCCCGGAGGGCCCGCCTACATCGGCCCGGGGGCCGGCTTCGCCGCCGCGGGGTCGGCGCTGCTGCTCGTGGGGACCATGCTGCTGGCCCTCGGGGTGGTGCTGCTCTGGCCGATCCGGGCGGCCCTGCGCTGGCTGCAGATGCGCGGCGCGCCCCGGCCCAAGGTCCGCCGGGTGGTCGTGGTGGGGCTCGACGGCTTCGACCCGGAGCTGGCCCGCAAATACGGCGCCGAGGGCCTGATGCCCAATTTCGCCGCCTTGGAGCGCGAGGGCGTCTTCGCCCCCCTGGAGACGGCCTACCCCTCGATCAGCCCGGTGGCCTGGTCGACCTTCGCCACGGGGGTCGATGCTTCGCGTCACAACATCTACGACTTCCTGACGCGCGACCCGTGCAACTACATGCCGGCGCTCAGCTCGACCGACGTGCGCACCCTGCCGCGCACGCTCAACCTGGGCTTCGCCAAGCTGCCGCTCGGCCGGCGCGTGGTCACGCGTCTGCTGCAGAAGAGCCAGCCCTTCTGGAAGCTGCTCGGCGACAACTTCGTCTGGTCCTCGATCATCCGCGTCCCGATCACGTTCCCGGCCCAGAAGTTCAAGAACGGCACGCTGCTGGCGGGCATGTGCGTGCCCGACCTGCAGGGCACCCAGGGATCGTTCAGCTTCTATTCCACGAAAGCGCGCCAAGGCCAGCACATCGGCGGGCAGCAATACCAGGTGCGCTTCAAGGACGGGCGCATCGAATCCAACCTGACCGGCCCGACCGGGCCCGACGGGCATCGCCTCAAGTGCCCGTTCAGCGCGCGTTTCGATGCCGAAAAGCGCCGCGTCGAATTCGAGGTCGGTTCCGAGCGCCACAGCGTGGGTTTCCGCGAGTACACGCCCTGGATGGTGATCCCTTTCAAGGGCGTCAGCGGCATTGCGCGCTTCTACGTCCAGACCTGGGACGATCAGGACGTCGAGATCTACGTCACCCCGATCAACATCGACCCGGACCAGCCGTCGATGCCGATCAGCCACCCGCTGGTCTATTCGATCTATCTGGCCAAGCTGCTCGGACCCTACGCGACCCTGGGTCTGGCCGAGGACACCTGGGCGCTCAACGAGCGCGTGATCGACGAGGAGGCCTTCCTCAAGCAGGCCTGGCTGATCTTCGAGGAGCGCAAGCAGCAGCTCTGGAACGTGCTCGAGCGGACGAAGAAGGGCTTCGTCACGGTGGTCTTCGACACCACCGACCGCATCTGCCACATGTTCTATCGCTACCTGGATCCGACCCATCCGGCCAACCGCGGCAAGGACACGGTCCAGCACAAGGAGACGATCCGCCAGCTCTACGCGCGTATGGACGGGTTCCTGGGCGAGATCCGCGCCAAGCTCGGACCGGACCGGGACACGGTGCTGATGGTGATCAGCGACCATGGTTTCTGCAATTTCCGGCGCGGGGTCAACCTGAACACCTGGCTGCGCGACGAAGGCTATTTGGTCCTGAAGGACGGCGCTGAGACTTCCGGCGATTGGTTCGAAAAGGTCGATTGGAGCCGCACCCGGGCCTTCACCCTGGGATTGACCGGCATCTTCATCAACCGCAAGGGCCGCGAAGCCCAGGGCATCGTCGCTCCGGGTGCCGAGCTCGAGAGCCTGTGCCGCGAGATCGCCGGCAAGCTGGAGGCCCTGCGCGATCCACAGGCTGGCCAGAGCGTCGTCCTGGAGGCCTTCCTGACCCGCGAGATCCAGAGCGGTCCCTACGCCGACCTGGCGCCCGAGATCCTGGTCGGCTACCAGCGCGGCTACCGCCATTCCTGGGATTGCGCCACGGGCGCGGTCTCGCGCCAGGTCTTCAGCGACAACACCAAGTCCTGGAGCGGCGACCACTGCGTCGATCCGCGCCTGGTCCCCGGGGTCTTCTGGTGCAACCGCGGGATCAACACCCCGGCCCCGAGCCTGCTCGACCTGGCGCCCACGGTGCTCGACCTGTTCGGCGTGCCGGTGCCCAAGTACATGCAAGGCGCGCCGTTGTTCGGGCCGCGGCGGGCCGCCGACAAGCCGCGCCGGCCCCTGCGCACGGCGCCGCTCCCGGCGCCCGAGAAAGAGACCCGCCCGGCGGCGGAGGTGCGTCCGTGAGCGCCGGCCGTGTTTCGGCCGCCTGGTGGGCCGGCGGGGCTTTCGGGATCCTGGGAGCGCTCGGCGCGCCGCTCGACGCCGCAGCCGCCCCCCAGGATCCGCCGCTGCTGCACCCGCGCCTGGTGGTGCTCGGCGTCGACGGCCTCGATCCCGACCTGCTCGGCGAGGTGCTGCAGCGCTACCCCGAGCACACGGCCAACTTCCGCTGGCTGGTCGAGCGCTCCGGCGGCATCCGAGCCCTCGGCACCAGCAACCCGCCCCAGAGCCCGGTGGCCTGGAACAACTTCATCACCGGCCGCGATCCCGGCGGGCACGGGGTCTTCGACTTCATCCACCGCGATCCACAGACGCGCCTGCCCAAGGGCTCGACCACGCGCTCCACGCCGGCCTCCCTGTTCGGCCTGATCCCGGGCGCGGAGGTCAGCAACCGCAGCGGGCTTCCCTTCTGGCAGGTCCTGGCCGAAGCCGGCGTGCCTGCGGACATCTGGCGCATGCCGTGCAATTTTCCGGTCGAACCGAGCTCGGGCCTGTCCTTCTCGGACATGTTCACGCCGGCGATCGATTCGGCCTACGGCGAAGCGACCCTGTTCACCACCGACCAGTTCGTGCGCACCAAGGTGCACAGCGACAAGGTCATCGATGACCTGATCGTGCTCGACGGGGTCATCCGCACCTACATGCTGGGCCCGGCGGGCGCCGACGGCCAGCGCACGCGCGCGCCCCTGACCATCTATCTCGACGACTCCGGCCGCGGCGCCGTGCTGGACACCGGCCTGCGGCGCCTGCCGCTGCGGGTCGGCCAGTGGAGCGATTTCGCCGAATTCAGCTTCGAACTCGGCTTCCTGAACTCCATCTCGGGCGTGGCGCGCTTCTACCTGCGCTCCGTGACGCCGCGCTTCGAGCTCTACGCTTCGCCGATCAACATCGACCCGCGCCTCCCGGTGGCGCCGGTTTCCGAGCCGGTCTCCGCTTCGGCCGATCTGGCCGACGCCATCGGCACCTACTACACCCAGGGCATGGCCGAGGACGTCAACGCCCTCAAGGACCTGCTGATCGGCCCCGAGGAATTCCTGGCCCAGGTGACCCTGGTGCACGAGGAACGCCGGCGCATGCTCGACTACGCCCTCGACCGCTATCTCGGCAAGCGCGAAGGCGGGCTGCTGTTCTTCTACTTCTCGTCGGTCGACCTGGGCTCGCACATGCTGTGGCGCTTCGGCGATCCCGAGCATCCCGACTTCCCCGCCGAGCTGGCCGATGGGGACACGTCCCCCTGGACCGAGCGGGCCGGCAGCCGCTGGCGCGAGATCGTCGCGGACCTCTACCTGCGCATCGATCCGGTGCTGGGGCGGCTGCGCGAGCGGCTCGAAGCCTCGGGCCAGCCCTTCGAGCTGATGCTGATCAGCGACCACGGCTTCGCGCCCTACCATCGCGAGTTCGCCCTCAACACCTGGCTGCTCGAGCAGGGTTATCTGGTGCTGAAGCCCGGGCAGGAACGCGAGTCGGTCGAGCGTTTCGTGTCCAGCGGCGATCGGCGCACCATCGACCGCGCCGTCGATTGGAGCAAGACCCGCGCCTACGGCCTCGGCTTCAACGCCCTGTACCTGAACCTGGAGGGCCGCGAGGGCGATGACCCGCGCACCAAGGACGTGGTCGAGGCCGGCATCGTCAAGCCCGGCGAAGCGCCGGCCCTGCTGGAGGAGATCCGCGCCAAGCTGGAGGCCTGGGTCGACCCACAGACCGGCCGCCGGCCCGTGCGCCGGGCCTTCCCGAGCGCCGGAACCCTGCGCGGCACGGAGCGCCTCTCCGAGGCGCCGGATCTGCTGATCGGCTACGACCAGGGCTATGGCAACTCGGATGCCTCGGCGATCGGGCGCATCCCCAAAAACGTCGTCCAGGACAACCTGGGCGGAACCTTCAACGGCAGCCACCTGATGGATCCCGAGGTGGTCGCCGGCACGCTGCTGACCACCCTGCCGCTCGAGCTCGCGGATCCCGACCTGACCGACGCCACCGCCGAGCTGCTGGCCTTCTATGGCCTGCCGCCGGCCGAGGGCATGGTCGGACGGCCCTTCAGCAAGCGCGCCGGGTCAACCCGTTGAGCGCGACCTGTGCTTGCGCCGGTCAACCCCCAGAGTCCACTCCCCAAGGCACCCAACCAACGATCCCTATGTTCGGCGGCGGCAACAAGATCAAAATCGACAAGGACCTGCTCGACCGCGTCAAGCGCGTGGCCGAGGTGGCCGGCTATGCCTCCCACGAGGAGTTCATCGTGCACATCCTCGAGCGCGAGCTGGCCCAATTCGAAGGCGCCCAGAGCGACGCCGAGATCACCGAGAAGCTGAAGGGCCTGGGCTACATCTCTTGAGCCGGATCTCTTGAGCCGGCCCGCGGCACGCGGGGCAGCGCCCGAGCGCGGCCCGTAGAGCGTCCCCGCGGCCTCCTGCAGCCAACCCCGCAAGCCCCTTCGCCCCCCGTGGACCCGATCAACCGCGCCTTCACCTGGCTGTTCGACCTGGCGCTGGCGCCTTTGTCGTTCCTGCCGGCGGAGCTGCAGCTCGTGCTGGTGAGCGGGGTCCTGGGCGTGCTGGCGCTGCTGGTCTTCAAGCAGATCTCGGCCCAGGCGGCGATCAAGTCGACCAAGGACCAGATCAAGGCGCGCATCATCGAGATCCGCATCTATCAGCACGACCTCGGCATCGTCTCCTCTGCGGTCGGGCGCGTGCTGCTGCTGAACCTCAAGTACCTGGCGCTCAACTTCGGCCCGATCCTGCCGCTCTTGGTGCCCTTCGCCTTCATCGCGGCCCAGCTCGTGTGCCGCTTCGGCTTCGCGCCCCTGCCGCTCTTGGACGGCGAGCGGCGCCTGCTGCTGTCCGGCTCCGGCACCGTGGTCGAGGTCGAGCTGGCGCCGGGTTCTGAGGACCTGCTGGCCAGCCTGGCGGTCGAATTGCCGGCGCACCTGGGCGAAACCCAGCCGCTGCTCACCAACCGCAGCGCCCGCAAGGCCTGGTTCGAGGTGCGCGCCACGGGCGCTGGCGCCGGCGAGCTGCGCCTGCGCCTCGGCGACGGCCGCAGCGCGACCAAGCAGATCGTCAGCGGGCCGGACGCGCCGCCGGGCCTGATGTCCCCCGAGCGCGACGGGCGCTGGTACCAGAACCTGCTCTATCCGGCCGAAGCCAGCCTGGCGGGCAGCGGCTTCCAGCGCATCCAATTCACCTACCCCAACCGCGAGCTGCGCTGGATGCTCGACGGCCCCCTGGGCGTGCTGTTGACGTTCTTGCTGGCTTCGATGGCCTTCGGCTTCCTGGCCCTCAAGCCCCTCAAGATCCAGATCTGACGGGGGGCGCCGCTGCGCTCGCGCCCGGTCGGACCAGGCCCCCCGGAACGCCCGGAACCCGCGGAGAATCCGCGCCTCGGCGGGGCTCCGGGCCGCTGCAATCGGGTGTTGCGCTGGGCAGCGCGGGGTGCGCCAGCGGAGGGCGCGTCGGGAGCGCTGTTCAGGCGCCGGCCAGGGCACCTGCGTCGATCGCCGCTCGCCGCAGGCGCTCGGCGTCCGCCGGGCGGGCGATGAACAGCTCGTCGTTGCGCGGGTCGGGGCGGTTGTAGAGCTGTGCGCTGCCGTCGAGGCGCGAGACGTGCCAGCGCGCCGCGCGCGCCACGCATTCCGGCGCGCAGGTGTCCCACTCCTTGAGGCCGCGCTTGTGGGCGTAGACGTCCGCGTCGCCCAGCAGCAGCCGGCTCAGCTTGAAGCCCACCGAGCCGCAGGGCACCAGGCTGCCCTGGATGGCCTGCGCGAAGCGCTCGACCCAGGCCGGCGTGTGGCTGCGCGAGCAGACCGCGCGCGGGCGCGCCGGCCCGGGCAGGTGGCCGGTCACCAGGGTCGGCCGCGATTCGTTGAGGCTGTCGACGCCGACCCGCTCGTGGCCCGGCCAGCACAGTCCCCAAAGCGTCCAACCCAGGGTCGGCAGGGCCACCGCTCCGAGCGCCGGTCGGCCATCGATGCACAGGGCCACATGCACGGCCCAGTCCTCGCGGCCGGTGCGGTATTCCTTGGTGCCGTCGAGGGGATCGACGATCCAGACGCGCTGCTTCGAGAGCCGATCGGGCGAGTCGGCGGTCTCCTCGGAGAGGATGCCGTCCTCCGGATAGCGGCCGCGCAGGTAGCCCTGCAGCAGGCCATCGGCGGCGTGGTCGGCGACGTCGCCGAGCACCACGGGATCGGTCCAGCGGCCGAGTTCGCGCAGTTGGATCGCGCGTTCTCCGGCCCGGCTGGCGATCTGGCGCGCGAACTGGAGGTCGGCTTCGAGCTGCTTCAGGTCGGGGGCGGCGGTCATACCCCCCAAGGTAACCGCCGGGGGTGTCCACGGCCCCGCGTCAGGCCCGTGCCGCGCGTTGCCCGGGGCGGCTGACTCGGCGTCGGCGATTCGATCCCGCTGCGTCGGCTCAGAACAGGGCGTACTGGAAGCTCGCGTCCGGTCCTGGGCCGAACAGGATCAGCACGATCAGCAGGGTCGTGACCAGGGCCAGCGGCAGCCACAGCCACAGCGGTTCGTCGCGCAGGAAGGCCAGGAACTGGGCTGGCCAGTCGCGCCAGGGTGCGGCCGGGTGCGACCCGCCGTCGGGCTCGGCGGCCGAGGCCTCGGAGCCCGTGTGGCCGGCCGGGGAGCGCGGGATCGGATCGGATTCAGGCTTCATCGGGGCTCCTCGCGGGGTGGCTCTGGGGCCACAGCCGCGCCGGTGGCTTCCATCACCAGCAGGGCCGCCAGGCGGTTGCCGAAGGGCGACCAGTGGCCGTCGTTCGGCAGGAACAGGCTCTCGGGCGAGAGCTCGCGCTGCTCGAGCTCGCGCTCGAACAGGGGCAGCAGGTCGACCACCTGCACGCGCGGCTGGCCCTCGGCCCAGGCCCGCAGCAGGGCCGGGGCCCGGCCCTCGAGCCGGCCGCGCGCGCTGGCCAGCAGATCGGCGCGCCGCGGGATCACGAAGACCCACACGGGCCGTGGCGCCGCGGCGGCCACCAGCCGGCCATAACAGTGCAGCAGCTGCTCGCCGAGGCCCGGATCGAAGCGGTCGTAGGCGGGATCCGCGCCCTGCAGGCTCGGGAAGACGTGGGCGAGCCGCACCTGGCCCAGGGCGTTCAGGAAGCGGCTGTGGTTGCGCGCCGCGAGCCGCAGGCGCTTGGCCAAGGAGGGCGGCCGGGCGCGCTGGCGGGCCTCGAAGTCGACCGGATAGACGACCCGGTAGCCGCCTTCGCCGTCCGGGCGCAGGTAGGGCCGATAGCGCCCAGGGTCCCGCTCCACCAGGTCCTCGAAATCGTTGTCCGGCAGGCAGAACAGATAGACCCGATCGTGCTCGAAGCGCAGCGCCAGCGTTTCGTAGAGCAGCGCCTGCTGCAGGGGCCCGAAACCCCCGCTGCAGCCGAAGTTCAGGTGCTCGATGCCGGCCTTGCGCTCGAGATGGTCGCTCATGCGCTGGCCGTCCACCACGCCGTAGCCTTCGACGAAGGAATCGCCGATCAGCGCCACGCGCGGGGCCCCAGCAGCTTCCAGCTTGCGCTCGCGGTCGCGCATCCCGTGGGAATTGGTGCGGATCCCGGGCAGCTCCACATCGGGGTAGTGCCAGACGCCGAAGGCCGGGTGGATGTCGTCCAGGTACTGCCGCCCGCCGCCCTCGATGTGCTTTTCGGTGTAGCGCAACCAGCCGAGACCCACGCCCGCGCGCGCGCCGAGTTCGAGCGCCAACAGGCTCAGTAGCAGCACCGCTAGCCTGAAGCTGAGGCGCATGCCGGGCGAGGGCCGATGCCCCCGCGTGGCCCTCGGGACGGGTTCCATGGCCACAGCACAGCGCGTCCGGGCGCCCGCGATCAAGACCGGCGCCGGGAAAGCGCTTGGCGCCCTGGGAACGGCCCCGGCGCGGCGGTTGCCGCGTCCCGCGCAGGGCCCGCGGTCCTGCCCGGCCGCCGGATCGCGGCCCGAAGCGCGGCCTTCAGCGCGCGCGCTCGACCGGGCCGCCCCAGGCGCTGATGCCCCCGGCGAGGTTGTGGAGGCCGCTGAAGCCCTGGGTCGAGAGGAATTCGCAGGCAGCGGCCGAGCGGCTGCCTGCGGCGCAATAGACCAGGGTGGGGCGGCCGTCCTTGGGTAGCTCGCGCACGCGCTCCTCGAGCTCTTGGATCGGGATGTGCAGCGCGCCCGGCAGCTTGCCCGCGGCGACCTCCTGGGGGGTGCGCACGTCGAGCACATGCAGGCCGCCGGCGGCGAACAGGCGCTCGGCCGCGCGCGCATCCAGGTCGCGCCACAGCCGGCCTTCGATCACCTGGTCCGGATCGAGGGGCCGGCCCGCGGCCAATTCGGCCAGCAGGCGCCGGGTGGTTTCGAGCTCGCCGCGCAGCTCCTTGGCCAGGTTCTCGAGCCGCCGGCGTCCGTCCTTGTCGAGCTCCTCCAGGGCGGCCTTCGAGTTCCCGCCGCTCGGCTTCTTGAGGGCGGCGACGAGGGCCATCAGGGCGATGACGAGGGTGGCGATCTCCACGGTCGAAGCGGGGCAGGGGGGAGGCGGGGCGGGGAGGCGGGGAG
>JBIKLM010000154.1:0-9008 GCA_044359835.1 Planctomycetota bacterium | reverse complement strand
ACAACTTCAAGATCGGCGGGCAACGCTTCACCCGCGAGATGATCCGGGCCCTGGCGCTGGTCAAGCTGGGCGCGGCCAAGGCCAACATCGAACTGGGCGAGCTCAAGCAGCTCGATGGCGCCCAGCAGGAGGCGCTGCTCGGAGCGGCCCAAGAGGTCGCGGAGGGACGCTTCGACGAGCACTTCCCGCTGGTGGTCTGGCAGACCGGCTCGGGCACCCAGACCAACATGAACGTCAACGAGGTGATCAGCAATCGCGCCATCCAGCGGCTGGGCGGAAAGCTCGGCTCCAAGCTGCCGATCCATCCCAACGACCACGTCAATCGTTCGCAGTCCTCGAACGACGTGTTTCCCACGGCCATGCATGTGGCCAGCGCCGAGCGCGTGCACGCGCGCCTGCTGCCGGCCCTGCGCGCGCTGGCGGACGGCTTCGACCAGAAGGCCGAAGAATGGACCGACGTGGTCAAGATCGGCCGCACGCACCTGCAGGATGCCACGCCCCTGACCGTCGGACAGGAATTCTCCGGCTACGCCCAGCACGTGCGCGATGGCGTGCGCGTGCTGGAGCTGCTGCTGGCCCCGGTCTACGAACTGGCCTTGGGCGGCACCGCCGTCGGCACCGGGCTCAACACCCACCCGCGCTACGCCGAGCTGTCGGCCAAGAAGATCGCCGAGCTGACCGGGCTGCCGTTCCGCAGCGCGCCCAACAAGTTCGCGGCCCTGGCCGGCCACGACGCCCTGGTCGGGCTCTCCGGCGGCCTCAAGCAGGTCGCCGCGGCGCTGATGAAGATCGCCAACGACATCCGCTGGCTCGGATCGGGCCCGCGCTGCGGCCTGGGCGAGCTGCACCTGCCCGAGAACGAGCCGGGCTCCTCGATCATGCCCGGCAAGGTCAATCCGACCCAGTGCGAGGCCTTGACCATGGTCTGCGTACAGGTCATGGGCAACGACGCCGCCGTGGGCTTCGCCGGCAGCCAGGGCAACTTCGAACTCAACGTCTACAAGCCGGTGATCATCCACAACGTGCTGGAATCGATCACGCTGCTGTCCGATGCGTCGGAGTCCTTCCGTCTGAACTGCCTGGAAGGCCTCGAACTCAATCGCCAACGGGTCGAGAGCTTGATGCAGCAGTCCTTGATGCTGGTGACGGCCCTCAACCGGCACATCGGCTACGACAAGGCCGCCAAGGTGGCCAAGACGGCCTTCGAGAAGAACGCCACGCTGCGCGAGACCGTGATCGGCTTGGGCTTCATGACCGGCGAGGCTTTCGACGCCGCCGTGCAGCCCCGCGAGATGGTCGGCCCGCGGCCGAGCTGACGGACCGAGCCCGGGCCGGTCCGGACCGGTCCGCAGACCGTTCGCAGACCGTTCGGCCGCCAGCCGGCGCCAGACCCGCTGAGCCAGACCCGCTGAGCCAGACCGGCTGAGCCAGACCGGCTGAGCCAGACCGGCTGAGCCAGACCGGCTGAGATCGGTTCCGTGACCTGGAGCCCGTGACCCGCTCCTCGCCCGCCCCGGGAACGGCTCTCGGGGGGGACCCTGCCCGCGGGGAACGTCCCGAGCGGCCTGACCCGCCGCGGTCCCGTGGGGCGCCCGGGCCGGATGCTTGCTCGGGCCCGCCCGGATTCAGCCGGCTGGCCCTGGGCCGTGGCGGAGGGCCAGGCCCCGCGCGCGACCGGGCGATGTGGAGGCGCCGGGGCATCGGCGCCGGAGAGCCGTTGTCTCGGCCCGCGGTGTGCCCCAGGGGCGATCCCCCCGCGCCTGCCGCCTGCCGCCTGCCGCCCGCCCGGGCTTCCCCGGGCCCGGGCCGCCCGCTACACTCTTCGGCCCGTTTCACGCCGAGGATCCCATGCACGTCAAGATCAGGAAGAGCAGCGCCAAGCACGCCAAGCAGACCGGCTACCGCACCCGCCAGCAGACCAAGGGCGGCCGCAAAGTCAACCGCCGCCAGCGCGCCCGCCACGGCAGCTTCTGACAGGCTGAGAAACAATCGACTCGGGCTCCGCCCGAGCAGTCAGACCAGCCTGTCAGCATGCCTTTGGGCCGCCATCCGGCGGCCACAGAGGCTGGGACCGACGCCGCGCGGCGATGGACTCCCGGCGGTCGGCGCCGGGCCTAGTAGCCGAGCGGCACCAGGTGGGCGGCCATGTCGGAGAGCACCGCCGAGCCGGCGGTACCCGGGGCTTGGCCGGTCAGGGGGTCGATGCCGCTCGAGAAGTTCTGCAGCTTGCCGCTCCATTCGCCGTCGCTCGGGTCGATCTCGCGGGCCATGGTCCAGGCGTGGAAGGCGCGGTCCTTGTCGCCCAGGCGCCAGAAGTGGTCGGCGATGTCGCCCCAGACCTCGTCGTTGCGGCCGGCGCGGCCCGTGGCCCGGTCCAGGGCGGTGCGCACGCGGGCCTGATCGTGGTTGAGCACCTCGTCCGGCAGGTGCGGCAGCCAGCCGCCCTGATCCGCGTGCTCCCAGGAGGCCAGGAAGTGCTCGCAGGCCAGGGGCACGTCCCCGCGCTCCATGGCCAGGCCGCCCAGCTGCTGGCGCACGTTGAGCGGCTCGCGGACATTGGCCAGCCAAGCATCCAGGCGCGCCTCGACCTGCTCGGGCGGCAGGTTGCGCACGGCCGAGAGGATCAGCGCATCCGCGCCTTGCTCGGAGGCCAGGCGCCCCTCGAGCAGGGCCAGGGCTTCTTCGCCGCGCTGGGAGCCGTTCAGCAGCTCGAACAGCTGCACATCCAGGTCCGGGTCGACCCCCTGGCCCAGGCGGGTGCGCAGCTCTTGCTCCGCGCGGGTCGGATCGAGCCGCGCCAGCAGGCGCATGCCCTCGTGCAGGGAATCGCCCTCCAGGAGCTCCAGGGCGCTGGCGCGGGCCTCCTCCAGGCGTCCGGAGCGCTCGAGCAACTGGGCGACCTCGAGCCGCATGGCCGGGGCGACCCCCTGGGCGGCGCGCAGGCGCGGCTCGATCAGCGCCAGGGCCATGGCCGGCTCGAGCTGGCCCAGGTTCTGCAGATAACCGACCAGCGGCCAGTCGTGATCGAGGAAGCCGGTGCCCTCCATGCCGGGGCAGCGCCGCAGGGCCTCCGCGAAGGCGTCCGCGGCGCGCACGGGGTTGCCGCTGGCCAGCAGGGCTTCGCCCACCTGCCCCCAGGATTCGGAGCCCAGCTGGGGCGCTCGGGCGAGCAGCAGGAAAGCTGGTTCGAGCTGCCCGATGCGCAGGTACTGCTCGAGCAGGAACACGGCCAGCTCGGGCTCGTGCTGCTGCTCCGCGAAGTGCGCTTCGATGGCCCCGGATTCGAGCAGCGCCGCCAGTTCGGCGAGCAGGCCGCCGGCGGGCGCTGCGGGCGTCGGAAGCCCGGAGGTCGGTTTGCCGATCGGCAGGTGGGCTTCGATGGCGTTGCGCTGGCCCGGCTCCGGGCCCGCTGCGGCGCTCGGGGACGCGGCGACCGCCGGACTGGCGCCGGCGAGGGGTTGGCCGGGGGTGGGCGCACGGCCGTCGGAGGCCTCGCGCTGGCCGCCGAGGGCCGCGGGGGACCCCTCCGCGGGCGCTGCCGCGGGGCTCGGCGATCCGAGCAGGAAGCCGCCGGCGCCGCCGGCGAGCAAGGCCACCAAGCCGACCGCCAGAAGAGCAGAATTGGAGCGTTGGTTCATGACAGGGCGCGAGAGGGGGCCAGACCTGGACTCGGTAGTACCAGGAACCGCGGCAGCGGTTATTCCCTACGGCGTTGCGCGCGCCGAAAACGGCATTTTTTTTCTTGGGACAGGCATGCCGTAGCCCCCTGACTGCATGCCCGTCGGGCGCGCGGGCGCTGCGACCGCGGGAGGAGCCCCGGGAGTCCGAAAAAAATGCGGCCCAGGGCCCTCGGTTCGGGTCCCGAAGCCCCGGCAGCGAAGGGCTCCGCGCGCGTCGCGGGGGGTGCCGGCCCGCTCCGGCCGCCTGTTCCGCTCCTCAGGAGGCCCGCGGGCCCGGCCGGAAGGGGCGCGCCAGGGTCAGGTCCTGGGCGCCGTAGGACGGGCCGGCGCGGCCTTGTCCGTAGAGGTGGCGCGGGCGCCCGCCCGTGCGGAAGAAGCGCAGCCGGAAGAAGATCTGGCCGTCCTCCACCAGGAACGGCACGTCGTGGGCGCGCACCTCGAGCACCGCCGGCGTGCCGTTGCCGCGCGGGGCGCCTTCGGGCGTCTGGTCCCAGCCGAAACCGTTGTCGAAGAAGCCGGCGTAGTTGTTGCGCAGCTCCCCGAAACCCACGTCCACGGGCAGCATCTCGGCGCACAGGTCCGGCGGCACACGGAGGCGCTCGCGGCTGGCGAAGATGTAGAAGCGGCCGGGGTCCAGGATGCAGCCCGCCGCACCCGGGGCCTGTTTGGGCTCGCTGGCGTAGACCGATTCGAAGAAATCGAAGGGGTCGTGGACCCCGTTGGCCCCGAATTCGACCACGCCGGTGTGCAGCGCGGCGCGCCAGCCGCAGGGCTTGCGGCCGGTGAGGCCCACGCGCAGCTCGAGGGCCCCCTGCTCGTCGAAGCGCACCTCCGACAGATCCAGCGGGCGCTGGCCGTCGAAACACAGCGGCGTGGCGGCGTAGATGCGCTGCAGCTCTTCCCGCGACAGGGCGCACTCGCCGCTTTGCAGGCGCGCCTGGACCAGGCGGTCGCCGCGCCGCAGGCGCACCGGGAAGGACAGCGGCACGATCTCGAGCCAGAGCGAGCCGCGATAGCCGGGCGGGGTCTCGTCGAAACGCGGGTGCCCGGGGACCAGCACGCGGCAGAACAGGTCCAGGCGTCCGCTCGAGCTGCGCGGGTTGAAGCGTGCCACCACCCCCGCGGGCAGGTCCAGGCGCTCTTCCAGCTCGACCAGGTAGATCAGACCGCGCTTGAAGACGGCCCCGTTGCCATCCAGGGTGCCCTGCTCGATGGCCAGTTCCTCGACCCGGCCCTCGATCGTGGCGCGCTCCGGCAGGAAGCCCGATCGCAAGGTGGCGAAGCGCCCGGACAGGCGCAGGTCCAGGCTGGCCGGCTGCAGCTGGCGCTGCTCGATCGCCGGCGCGTCGGAGGGCACCAGGATGTGGCGGCCGACCCAGTCCGCGAGCTGATGATCCACCAGGATGGCCCCGGCGGCGGGGCGGGCGGCGGGCGGCGGGCCGGTGCGCGGCTCCCCGCGGGGCTGTTCGGAAGCCTTCGGCATGGGGGCATGGTGGGCCTCCCGGGTTGGGCGCGCAAGCGCCCGGCGGCGCCTGGCCCTGGCCCCCGGGCGCGGCTATCCTCTTCCGCCCGCGATCCCCGATCGCCGCGACCAACGCAGGACCTGCGCGTCCCCCGTGCCCCCCGATGAAGATCCACGAGTTCCAAGCCAAGCAGCTCCTGGCCCGCTACGGGGTCCAGGTTCCGCGCGGGCGCGAGTGCACCAGCGCCCAAGCCGCCGCCGAGGCCTACACCGCCCTCGGCGTGCCGGTCGCGGTCGTCAAGGCCCAGATCCACGCCGGGGGCCGCGGCAAGGCCGGCGGCGTCAAGCTCGTCAAGAGCCCCGAGGAGGCGCGCGCCGCGGCGGCCGGGATGCTGGGGGTCAAGATGAAGACCTACCAGACCGGCCCGGAAGGTCAGGAGGTGCGCCGCCTGTGGGTCGAAGAGGGCTCCAAGATCGCCAAGGAGTACTACCTCGGCATCGTGGTGGATCGAGCCGTCGGCGGCCCGGTGATGATGGCTTCCTCCGAGGGCGGCGTCGACATCGAGCACGTGGCCGCGACCACGCCCGAAAAGATCTTGAAGCAGGCCTTCGGCAGCGACGGCAAGCTGGCCGCCAACGACGCGCGCCGCCTGGTGCAGGGCATCGGCCTGCCGGCCAACCTGGTCGAACAGGGTGTCGAGCTGCTGCAGAAGCTGGCCAAGGCCTTCTGCGAGCTCGATTGCTCCCTGGCCGAGATCAATCCCCTGGTGCACACCAGCGACGGCAAGGTCCTGGCCCTCGACGCCAAGATCAACTTCGACAGCAACGCGCTGTTCCGGCACGCGGATGTGGTGGCCCTGCGCGACCTCCACGAGGAGGACCCCAAGGAGATCCAGGCCAGCAAGTTCGACCTGTCCTACATCGCCCTGGACGGCAACATCGGCTGCATGGTCAACGGGGCCGGCCTGGCCATGGCGACCATGGACGTGATCAAGCTGCACGGCGGCGAGCCGGCCAACTTCCTCGACGTGGGCGGCGGCGCCACCAAGGAGAAGGTCACCGAGGCTTTCAAGATCCTGCTCTCGGACTCCCAGGTGAAGGGCGTCTTGGTGAACATCTTCGGGGGCATCATGAAATGCGACGTGATCGCCGGCGGCGTGATCGCGGCCGTGCGCGAGATCTCGCTCAAGGTGCCCCTGGTCGTGCGCCTCGAAGGCACCAACGTCGAACTCGGCAAGAAGATGCTGGAGGAATCCGGCCTGCCGATCATCACCGCCAGCGACCTGGACGAGGCCGCTTCCAAGATCGTCAAGGCCCTCAAGGGCCGCAAGTGACCCGAACCGCACCACACGAGAGGAGCTAGATCCCATGTCCGTTTGGGTCGACAAGAACACCAAAGTCCTCACCCAGGGCTTCACCGGCAAGACCGGCACCTTCCACTCCGAGCAGGCCTTGGCCTATGGCACGAAGCTGGTCGGCGGCGTCACGCCGGGCAAGGGCGGCAGCAGCCATCTGGGCCTGCCCGTCTTCAACACCATGGCCGAGGCGCGCGAGAAGACCGGCGCCAACGCCTCGGTGATCTACGTGCCGCCCGCGGGCGCTGCCCAGGCGATCATCGATGCGGTCGACGTGGGCATCGAGCTGATCGTGACGATCACCGAGGGCATCCCGGTGCTCGACATGGTGCGGGTGCGCGAGCACATGCGCGGCAAGCAGAGCCGCCTGATCGGGCCCAACTGCCCCGGCATCATCACGCCCGGCCAGTGCAAGATCGGCATCATGCCCGGCTACATCCACAAGCCCGGCCGGGTCGGCGTGGTCTCGCGCTCGGGCACCCTGACCTACGAAGCGGTGTGGCAGCTGACCACCCGCGGGATCGGGCAATCGACCTGCATCGGCATCGGCGGCGACCCGGTCAACGGCACGAACTTCGTCGACTGCCTGGAAGCCTTCAACAACGACCCGAACACCGACGCGATCATCATGATCGGCGAGATCGGTGGCTCGGCCGAGGAGGAGGCGGCGGAATTCATCCGCGCCCGCGTCAAGAAGCCGATGGTCGGCTTCATCGCCGGGGTGACCGCGCCCCCCGGGCGCCGCATGGGTCACGCCGGAGCGATCATCTCGGGCGGCAAGGGCACGGCCGCGGAGAAGATCGCGGCCCTGGAGCGCGCCGGGGTCACCATGACCCCCAGCCCGGCCCTGCTGGGCAAGCTGATGGAAGAGCGCCTGGCGGCCGCCGGCCTGCTGGCGCGCGCCCGCGCCTGATCGGGCGCCGGCCCGCGGGTCGCGCTCCCCGCCCCGCGGCGTCCGACCTCGAGGCGTGCCCGGCGGTGATTCCGGCCCCGTTGAGCCGAGACTGGCCGGCAGTGGATCGGCCGGGCTCCGACCGCGCAGCGATCGGCCCCGGGCGCGCCCGGGGCCGCGCTTCCGGCGCCGGGCCGCCGCTCGAACCTCGACCCCCGGCGGCTCAGACCCCGTGGAGCCTAGGCGCGCAGGTCCCGGGCGCACAGGGGCCGGGACGCGCAGGGCAGCGGCGCCGGGCTGAATCGCGCGGCCTCGAGGCCGAAGTGGGCTCGGCCGAACCGGGCTCGGCGGCGCTGGCCGAGCGGGGCCGCGCCGGTCGATCCGGCGCCCCCTCCGGTGCCCGGGGGCGCGCGCCGGCCCTGTGGCAGGGCCGGGTGCTGGCGCTCGGGAGCTGCCGCCGCGCCTGCGGCCCGGGGTCCGCAGCGGGCCGGTCCGGCTGGGCGAAGGGCCTGCTCCAGGGCTTCCCAGCCCCGGAAAGTGGATCCTGGCGCTCTCGTCTCGGCCCTAAGATGGCTGTGTTGTCCCGCGTGCCCGGGCAACTTCTGACCCGCACCCACCGGCAGCTCTGTTGACATGCACCTCATTGCCCTGATCGGCGCCACCGAGATCTGGATCGTCCTAGGGGTCGTCCTGCTGCTGTTCGGCGGTCGCAAACTGCCCGAGCTGGCCCGCGCCGCCGGCAGCAGCATCACCCAGTTCAAGCGCGGCTTGAAGGAAGAGCCCGAGGCCATCGAGGCCCCTGCGAAGAAGCCGGCCGGCGAAGCGGAGCCCAAGGCCTGACCCACGGGCCGCACTGCTGCTCGCCGACGCCGCCCCATCCCGCCCGACCGGGGGCCCTCCGCTGCCGATCGGGATGACCCGTTCGGGAGCGGGCAGCATCCCGGCGGATCGCGCCGGGAAACCCCAGGGCGGAACCTAGCCCCAGCCCATGCCTGCCACGCCCCGCGATCCCGCCCCGCTGCCCGGCCGCCTGCGCCTCTCCGGGGCGCTGCTGTGCGGGGGCCTGAGCCGGCGCATGGGCCAGGACAAAGCGCGCCTGCCCTGGCGGGGCCAGCCCTTGCTGCTGAGGGGCCTCTCCCATCTGGCGGAGTCCTGCGAGGAGCTGCTCCTCGCTCCGGGCCGCGCCGGCCGCTATCGCGACCTGTTTCCGGGCCCGGCCGGATCGCCCCTGCCGGAGCGCTTCGCCGGTCGCAGTCTGCGCGAGGTGGCCGATCGCTTCGAATCCGGGTCGGACGACCCCCCCGGACCCCTGGCCGGACTGGAAGCCGTCCTCGCGGCGGCCCAAGGAGAGTGGGTGTGGGTGACCTCCTGCGATCTGCCCCTGCTCGATCCGCGGCTCGGGTTCGAACTCTTGGACCGGGCGCAGAGCGAGGGCGCTGACGTGGCCCTCTGCGCGCTCCCCAGCGGACCAGGCCAGGCGCTCCTGCCCGAGCCCCTCTGTGGGGTCTACCGCTCCGGGCTCTGGACCGCCTGCCGGGCGGCCCTCGAGGTGGGCGAGCGCCGGGTCCTGGCCTGGGCCCAGCAGGATTGGCGCCCCGAGGCGGGCCCGGCCCGCCGGC
>JBIKLM010000153.1:0-9080 GCA_044359835.1 Planctomycetota bacterium | reverse complement strand
CAGCACGGGGAAGCGCGCCTCGCGGATTACGAGATCCTGCGCGAGGAGAGCGAAGAGATGGCCTGGATCGCCACGGAAGGTCAGGCCTTCAACCACGCCACGGACCGCGTCGACGACGTGCTGGCGGTGGCCGATGCCCAGCGGCGCCTCGGGCGGCCGATCAAGGACACGGTCGAGGTCTCGGCCTCCGGGCGCGTGTTGCAGACCGCTTTCCGGGCCGCGGAGGTCGAGCGCCTGCTGCTGGACGGCGAGGGCAACTACATCAGCCGCCGGGTGCCCGGTTCCTTCCACGAATTCATCACGCGCCGCCATCGCGAGGACGGTTCCCTGGACCTCGGCTTCGACGCCGGCAACGCCCAGGGCATCTTTACCATGACCCGCAACGCCGCCCCCCGCGGCTCGCCGGCCTGAGCGTATCCCCATGTCCAGCGCCGATGCCCTAGCGCGCCCCGAGCCGCCCGCCGAGCTGGTGGCGGCCCTGTCCGAAGCCTGCGGGGCCGAGGCGCTCTTGACCGATCCGGCGGATCTCGTGCGCTACGAGCGCGGCTGGCGCTACGGGGTCGGGCGCGCGGCGCTGGTGGTGCGTCCGCGCTCCAGCGACGAGGTCGCGGCCGTGCTGCGCCTGTGCGATCAGCGCGGCCAGCGGGTGCACATCGCCGGCGCCAACACCGGCCTGGTGGGCGCCTCGACCCCCGACCGGACCGGCGAGCAGGTCGTGCTGTCGCTGGAGCGCCTCGACCGCATCGTGCAGATCGACCCGGCCGGCCGCACGGCCACGGTGGAAGCCGGCGTGACCCTGGGGACCTTGAACCAAGCCCTCGCGCCCCACGGCCTGTGCTTCCCGATCGACCTGGGCGCCGATCCGCAGATCGGCGGCATGATCGCCACGAACACCGGCGGCTCCCGGCTGCTCGCCCACGGCGACGTGCGCCACAACCTGCTGGGTCTCGAGGTGGTGCTGCCCGACGGCGAGCGCTGGTCGGGCCTGTCGGGCCTGCGCAAGGACAACACTGGCCTCGATTGGAAGCAGCTCTTCGTGGGCACCAGCGGGGCCTACGGGGTGATCACGGCGGCCGTGCTCGAGCTCGCGCCCCTGCCGCGCCAGCGGTCGGCGGCCTGGGTGGCCGCCGGCGACGGCGAGGCGCTGGTGCAGCTCCTGAGCGCGCTCGAGCGCGACACCGGCGGGCACCTCTCGGCCTTCGAAGTGCTCTCGCGCGAAGCGCTCGAGGCGACCCTGGCCCACGGCGCCAACCTGCGGCGCCCCTTCGCCGGCCAGGCGCCGCGCTACGCGGCCCTGCTCGAGTGCTCGAGCACGCTCGCGCCCGAGCGCTTGGACCTCGAAGCGCTGCTGACCGACGCCTGCGGCCGCTTCCTCGAGCAGCACCCCGAGGCGGCCATCGAAGACGTGCTGCTGGTGCGCCCCGAGGAGGGCTGGCACCTGCGCCACCAGGTCTCCGAATCCCTGGCGCAGCGCGGGCGCGTGATCGCCATGGACCTTTCGGTGCCGCGCGCGCGCCTGCCGGCCTTCAGCGCCGCGGCCCGCCGCCTGGTGGCCGAAGAATTCCCCGGCCTCGTGCCCCACGACTTCGGGCACTGGGGCGACGGCGGCACGCACTTCAACCTGGTCTACGACCCGCTCGAACAGGCCGGCCGAGCGGGCCCGGGCTTCGACCCGGAGCGCCTGCGGCGCGCGGTGCTCGAGCGGGTCTATCGGCTGTGCGTGGAGGAGTTCGGCGGCAGCTTCAGCGCCGAGCACGGCCTCGGGCCCCACAACCGCGCCTTCGCCGAGCGCCACCGCCCGCGGCACCAGCGCGAGCTCGAGGCGCGCCTGGCGACGCTGCTCGATCCGCGCGGACGGCTGCGGCGCGGCGCCGACGGCCCCGCGCGCTGACCGGCGACCCGTCGAGCGCAGCAGCGCGGCGGGCCCCGCGAGCCCCCGACCTCACGGCTGGGCCTGAGCCCCCAGGCGGGAACCCTCCCGTGGGCTCGGCCTGCGCGGTACCCTCGTCCGCGCCGCCCGCAGACCCCCATGAGCGACAGCCTGCTGACCCCCTGCCCCGCCTGTCTGGCTTCGAACCGCGTGCCGCGCGATCGCCTGGCCCAAGGGCCGCGCTGCGGCAAGTGCCGCAGCGCCCTGCTGCCGGGCAGCCCGATCGAGCTGGACGACCGAAGCTTTCGGCGCTTCGCCGAGCGCAGCGAGCTGCCCCTGCTGGTCGACCTGTGGGCCGAATGGTGCGGGCCCTGCCGCATGATGGCGCCGCATTTCGCGCAGGCCGCCCGCGAGCTGGCCACCTCGGTCCTGTTCGCCAAACTGGACACCGAGGCCAGCCCGGCTACCGCCCAGGCCATGGGCGTGCAGGCCATCCCCCTGCTGGTGCTGCTGCGCGGCGGCCGCGAGGTCGCGCGCCAGACCGGCGCGCTGACCGCGGCCCAGATCGTGGCCTGGCTGCGTCAGCAGGGCGCGGCCTGAAGGCTTCGGATCGGCTGGCCTCGCAGCCCCGGAGAAGGCCCCGCGCCGGACATTCCTCCAGCGCCCGAGCCGCCGATCAGGCCGCCTTGGAATCCCCGCCCTTCCCGCCGGTCGGAGCGCTGGCCGAAACGTCTGCCTGCGATGCGGGTGCGGCGCGCTCGCTGCGGGCGCGCTCCAGGGCCAGGTTGATGATCGTGCACAGCTCCTGCAGCTCATCGCCCGGCCGGATCTTGCAGGGACCCGGGTCCTCGCCGCGCGCATAGGCCGAGAGGTGCTGCTCGAAGCGGTAGACGGGGCCGGCGATGCGGTGCGTCACCAGCAGGCCGACGAAACCCATGGCCGGCACCAGGAGGCCCAGGCTGAGGGCCAGATTGCCGAGCAGGAGGCGCGGCAGATCGACGCGCAGGGCCGAAGCGCCCTGCTCCGGGGAGCCCAGCAGGGCCAGCAGCGAGTGGTTGACCAGCAGGGTCTGGATCAAGGCGCTGACGCAGGCCAGCCCCACGAAGACCCCGATCAGCTTGAGCTGCAGCTTGGTCTTGATCAGTTTGCGGCGGCGAGCATGCATGGCGCGGGCGGGGTCGGCGGCCGGGAGGGGGCGACTGTTCTGGAACCAGGGCAGGATCGGTCCGGCGACCAGCGCCCCTTGAGGTCCCCGGGGCCCGGGCGCCCCGCGGGGCTTATGCTCGGCCCCCGCCTGCGCCATGGAACTGCCCCTGTTCGTGTATGGCACCCTGCAACTGCCCGCGATCCAGCGCCTGCTGACCGGGAAAGTCTTTCCGTCGCAGCCGGCCCGGGTGGCGGGTTTTCGGAGGGGTTTGGTGCGCGGGGAGCGCTACCCGAGCCTGGCCCCCGAGCCCGGGTCCGCGGTGGACGGCCTGCTGCTCGAAGGCGTGGGCGCGGCGGCCCTGGCGCGCCTCGACGCCTACGAGGGCCCGCACTACGAGCGCATCCGCGCCGAAGCCCAGACCGACTCCGGGCCGCGGGCCTGCTGGCTGTGGCTGCTGCGGCCCGAGCACCTCGAGCGGGTGAGCTTGGAGCCCTTCGACCTGGACCTCTTCGCCGCCCGCGATCTGCCGGCCTTCCTGACCGGCTACCCCGGCTTCGCAGCCAGCGATCAATAGCGCCATTCGGGTCCCAGGGCCTGGTCCTTGAGCGCGGTCAGCTCGCGGATCAGGTCGGTGCTGCCGAGGGGCAGCCCCTCCCAGGGGTCGAGGACCAGGTCGTAGAGCTCGAGGCGCGTCTCGCGCGCCTCCTGGCACTGCAGCAGCTTCTTGCCGTCCGCGCGCACCACGGCCCAATCATGGTGGCTGAGGCGCTCAGGAAACCCGTTGGGGTCGTAGCGCTGCAGGAACGCGAACGGCCGCGGCCCGGGGCCAGCGCCTCGCAGGCTGTCCTCGAACGACAGGGAGTCCTCGAAGCCGGTCTGGGGCGGCACGCCGGCCAGCTCGAGCAGCGTGCGAGGCACGTCGGCGGCCTGGACCAGGCTGTGATCCTCGCCCGGCACCACGCCGGGTCCCGCCACGATCAGCGGCACGCGGATGCCGCCTTCGTAGGGTTTGGCCTTGTAGCCCGGGGAGCGCGCGTCCGGGGGCCGCATGTCGCCGGGGGAGCCGTTGTCCGGCAGGATGAACACGAAGGTCTTGGAGAGGTCGACCTGCGCCAGCAGGCGGCCGATGGCGGTGTCGACGCCCACCAGGGCCGAGTCGAAATTGCCGCGCAGGTTGCTCGGGAAGCGCAGCTCGCGGGTCAGCTCCTCGGGCGCGCGCTGGAACGGCTCGTGGGGCGCAAAGAAGCACACGCTGGCGAAGCGCGGCGCAGGCGCCGCGGCCCACCAAGCCGTGCTGGCCTCCAAGACCGCCAGGGTCGAATAGGTCTGGCACTCGGAGCGCGCGCCGTCGTCAAAACGCATCCAGCGATAGTGGTCGGTCAGGTTGGCCAGGTTGCCGGCGCGCCAGACGTCGAAACCCTGCTTCTGGGGCACCTCGACCGCCGAGACCCCGGGCAACGTGCCGGAGACGTGCCACTTGCCGAACAGGCCGGTCGCGTAGCCGGCGGCCTTGAGGGACTCGGCGATGCACTCGCGCTCGAGGGGCACGCCCTGGTCGCGGCGCGGGTCGAGGGCCTTGCCCAACCCATCGCGGTGGGGATAACGCCCGAAGTGCAGCTGGGCGCGGCTCGGGGAGCACAGCGGCGAGACGTAGAAGCGCGTGTAGATGCGCGCCTTGTCGCGCAGGGACCGATAGGTCGCCAGGGGCAGGCGCTCGAAGTCCTCCCAGCCGGCGTCGTCGATCACGATCAGCAGCAGATCGGGCCGCGCGGCGGGGCTGGGCGCGGGGGGCGGGCCGGGCTCCTGCGGGAAACTGGCGAACAGGGCGAGCAGACCGGGGAGCAGCATGGTTCAGGCCGGCGCACCGCAGCGGGAGACGGGTGCCCGATCGGGGCAGTTTAGCAGCGGCTCGCGGGCCGCGCGGCCCTGCGCCCCGCGCGGCTCGTCGACTCGCTCGGCCCGCTCCTCCGGCGCGGCGCGCGGTCGGCCGAAATCGGGCGCGCGGGAACTCCGGCCGCAGCCCTCGCGGATCCGGGCCTCGGCCGCGTTCCAAGCCGTGCTTGCCGGCCTAGGCCGCTTCCTTCAGCACACGCCGCGCCAGGCGCGTCAAAACCACGAGGACCAAGACCGTGGCCACGGCGCCCAGCAGCGCCAGCCGCTGGTCGCTGGAGCGCGAGAGGTCGAGCTCGGACAGCCCCGAGCCCGCCAGGGCGACCACGCACACCCGCGGTGCGATGCCCAGGGCCGTGCCCGCGAGGAACGGCAACACGGGCACGCGCGCGGCGGCCAGCACCAGGTTGGTGGCGGCGAAGGGCAGCAGGGGCGAGAGGCGCAGCAGGGCCACCAGGCCCGCCAGCCCCACGGTGCCGCGGCCCACCAGGGCCCGATGCACCGCGGCGGCCCGCGGGCGGCGCTCGAGGGCCTCGAGCACGCGCCGGCCGACGAGCGCGCTCAGCAGGCGATGGCCGAGCAGCGCGGCCCCCAAGGTGCCGACCAGCGCCAACAGCGAGCCGCCGCCCCAGCCGAACAGCATCCCCGAGATCAGCGAGGCCGCGTGGGTCGGCATCAGCGACAGCCCCGCCAGCAGCACCGTCGCGGCGAAGATCCAGGCGATGCCGGCCGCGCCCTGGGCCTCGAGGGGTTCGAACCAGTGGGCGGACGTGGCCGCCAGCACGCTGACGCCCAGCAGCGGGCCGAACACGGTCGCCAGCCCGAGCGGCAGGGCGGGCCCCCACTCGGCCACCAGCCGCCGCGGATGGAGCAGGGCCAGGGCGCTGGGGAATCTGGCCATGCCCAACCATCGACCGGCCGCGCGCCGGGTTCAAGCGCCAAGCCGCGCCGGTCCCCCGCCGGGCCTGCGAGCCGCCTGTGCACAGCGGGCCGACGGGGCGAAGACGGCTTTGGGGGCCCACAGCGAGCGCCGCGCGGGGCGGGCCGCTGGAAGCGGCGCCCGCCCGCCGGATCCGCCCACCGCGCCGGACAGGTCTCCGCCCGCCAGGTGCGGAACGAGGCGCCGAGGTCACGGCCCCGGCGGGCCCAAGTCTGCGTGACTTGGTCCGGCAGCGCGGCTCTGGCCGCGGGGCCTGTACGACGGAGCCTGGACGCCTGCAACGCGCCAGGGGCATCGAACGCTGCCCGGCCCACGAGGCTGGCCCCGACCCCGGGCAGCAGAGCCGTCGGCCCAAAGGCATGCTGACAGGCTGGTATGTCTGCTCGGGCGCCGCCCGAGTCGATTCTTTTTCGGGCCTGTCAGTCCAGGACGCTCGGCAGGCGCGCCAGCCGCAGGGCGCGCAGTCGGGCGCTCTTCTTGCGCTGATGGCCCTCCATGCGGCGCAGGATGTCGTCGAGCACGGCCACGGCGCGATCGATGTACGGGCCCTTGTTGAGCATCACGCATTCGGCGCGCTCGCTCATGGCCGCGTCGGTGATCTCGGCGCGCGACGGCCGCCCGGTCTTGGCCAGGGTCTCGAGCACCTGGGTGGCCCAGATGACCGGGATGTGAGCCGCCTCGCAAATCCACAGGATCTCCTCCTGGATCTCGGCGAGCCGCTCGAAGCCGCACTCCACGGCCAGGTCTCCGCGGGCGATCATCACGCCATCGCGCGGGCTCTGCATCGAGGCCAGCAAGAGCTCGGGCAGGCGCTCGAAGGCGCGCCGCGTTTCGATCTTGAGCACGATGCCGAGCTCGCCGTGCCCCAGCTCCTGCAGGCGCTCTTCGAGGGCGATCACGTCGGCCGGATCGTGTACGAAGGACAGCGCCACCGCATCGGCGTGCACGGCCACGAATTCGAGGTCCTTGAGGTCCTTGTCGGTCAGCGCCGGCAGGGTCAGGGCCGTGTCCGGGAGGTTGATGCCCTTGTCGGCGCGCAGCGCATCGCCGCCCGGGCGCGCCTCGAGGATCTCGACCTCGATCTCGTTGCGGTTGGCGGCGCGTACGCGGCCGCCGATGCGGCCGTCGTCGAGCCAGATGCGCTCCCCGGGCTGCACCTGGTCGAAGGCCTGCGGCAGCGTGCAGCCGATGTGCGCCGGTCCGAGCGGCAGTCCGTCCCCGTCGCGCTCCGCGGGCCGGCCGGGCTCCAGCGATCGCGTCAGCACGAGGCGATCGCCGGGCTTGAGGCGCAGCTCGCCGGGGCGGCGCGGCAGATCCCCGACCCGCCCCAGGTCGGGGCCGTCCTCCAGGCGCAGGATCTGGCCCGGGGTGAAGTACGCCGTCTGCGCCAGGCGCGCCCAGATGCCTCCCGGGGCGGGGGCCTCGAGCTCGAGGCGCCGCGGGGCCTCGCGCGCATCCAGACACAACACGTGCTGCCCGCGCTCGAAGCGCGCGAAATCCGCGCCCTCGATCGGCAGCACGCCATCCGCGGGCCCCGGGGCGGCGCAGGGGCTCTCGGCGGGATGGAGCCACAGACGCGCCGGCCGGGTCACGCGCCCGTAGAGGTCGCGTCCGGGCCGCACCTTGAGCACCGCCGGGCCGGGCAGCAGCGGACCGGTGCGCAGTTTCGGCCCGGCCAAGTCCATCAGGATGCGCACGCGCCGCCCGCTCTCGGCCTCGGCGCGGCGCAGATGCCCGATCATGCGCTCCCAGGCCGCGGGCCCATCGTGGGCGCAGTTGATGCGCGCGCAATCCATGCCGTGGGCCAAGAGGCCGCGCACCAGCTGCGGGTCGTCCGCGGCTTCGCTCGGCAGGGTGACCAGGATGCGCACGCGGCGTGTCGATCGCTCGGGCCCGAGCAGCAGGGCGGCGTGCTGGTCCAGCAGCCGGCGACCCTGGGCGTAATCGGGCCGGCCGCTCGGCTCCGCGCCCGGTAGGGGCTCTCCGCCGGCCAGGCGCGTGAGCGCGCGCAGCACGGCGTCCACGTTGGCCAGGGTGTGCGCTTCGGCGCGGCCCAGGGAGGACAGGCCGAGCTCCGCCAGGGCCTCCTGCAGTTCCCGGCGGTCGGCGCGCCGCAGCACCAGGTAATGGATCAGATTGGCCGCGCTCAGGCGGTAGGAATCATGCACGCGGGGCTCGCCGGCGAAGAAGCGGGCCTCGGCGCGCAGCATCTCGGCATGCAGCTCGAGCAGCTCGGACTGCAGCTTGGCCAGGGAATCGGGTCGGAAGGGCATCCGGGATCCGGGGGCCTGGGCCGCCGGGCTGTGTGCCGGCGGAGGAGCGGCCAGGACCGGCCCGGGGCCCCCGCCGGCGGCGCTGCGAGCCCCGGGGAGGATGGTAAGGCACCGGGCCGGCGGCCCGAGCCGGGCCCGGGGAAGAGGGCCGGCTCGGGCAGCGGCGGCCCGGCGAGCGGGCGCGCCGACGGCAGCCGGGCAAAGATTCCTGGCGGCGGAGGTTTCCAGCCCGGCCGGGGGGCCCTAGCTTGGACGCTGCACCTCCATGGCGACCCCCCCTCCGATCGAACCGGCCACCGAGCTCAGCGTGGTGCTGCCGGCCTACAACGAAGAGCTGTGCATCGAGGCCAGCGCGCGCGAGGTGCTGGCCTTCCTGGCGGAGCACTACCCCCAGCACGAGCTCCTGCTGGTCAACGACGGCTCCGCGGACCGCACCGGCGAGCTGATCGACGCCCTGGCGCGACAGCACCCGCGGGTGGTCGCCCTGCACCAGCCGCGCAACCTGGGTTACGGCGCGGCGCTGGCGCGCGGTTTCCGGGCGGCCCGCGGGCGCTTCGTGTTCTACACGGACTCGGACGGTCAGTTCGACATCCGCGAGCTGCTGCACGTGCATCAAGAGCTGCTCGAGCGCGGGGCGGACGCCGCTTTCGGCTATCGGATCGAGCGCGACGACCCGCGCATCCGCCTGGTGTTGTCCTGGATCTACAACCGGCTGGTGCGCGTGCTGTTCTGGGTCGGGGTGCGCGACGTGGACTGCGCCTTCAAGCTGTTCCGCCGCGAAGTGCTCGAGAACATGCGCATGGATGCGCGCGACTTCTTCATCGACACCGAGCTGGTGGCGCGCACCCGCAAACTCGGTTTCAAGTGCTTCGAGGTCGGCGTGCGGCATTACCCGCGGCGGGCCGGGCGGACCTCGGTGCGTCCCGGCCACATCCCGCGCACGCTCTGGACCGTGGCCAA
>JBIKLM010000152.1:0-9090 GCA_044359835.1 Planctomycetota bacterium | reverse complement strand
ACAGCCAGAAATACCAGGCGGCCAGGGCGCGGCCCTGGTCCGGGTGGCCCGCGGGCAGCTCGAAGCCGCCCGCCCCGCCGCGGGCCTCGCCCAGCTGCAGCACGCCCAGGGGCAGCAGCTCGTAGGCGTAACTCTCGAAATCGAGTTCCGCGTTGAGGCCCGGGTGGATGAAGGGGATGTGCAGCCCCTCCAGGTAGTTCTCGACGTACAGCGCCCAATGGGCCTCGATCTCGAAGTCGCGGCTGCGCTCGGGGGCGGGCCGGGCCGCGGCCAAGGGCAGGTGCCCGAGGCGCCGCTCGAGCGGGCCCCACCAATCGGCGAAATCCGGCCCCGCCGCGAGGCGCACGAACCACCACGGACCGCCGCGCTCGAGCGCATGCTCGGCCAAGCGGTCCTCCGGCCCCGGAAAGCCCTCCAGGCCATCGAAGCCGGGCGCGGACAGGACCGCGCCGCCGAGATCGAAGCGCCGGCCGTGGTAGCCGCAGCGCAGGCCGGAGCCCCGCGAGGGCTGGTCGAGCAAGAGCCGCGCGCGGTGCGTGCAGACGTTCGAGAGGCAGCGGGTCCGCTGCCCCTCGCGCGTCAGCAGCAGCGGTTCCGCGAGCCCCCCGGGCAGCAGCAGGCGCGGCAGGGCGCTCCAGCCAGGGCTCCATTCGGCCTCGTCGGCGATCCACTGCCAGCGGCCGGCGAAGGCGCGCTCGAGGGTCAGCTCGTGAAGCTCCGGATCCAGATAAAACTCGGCGGCGGGCGTGCGCGCGCTGGCCAGGTCGGCTTCGATGTGGCCCGCGGTCAGGAGCGTCGCCAGACGGTTGGAGAGCGGCATGGGACCGTGGGGGGTCAGGGGCCGAACTGCGCCGGCCGCAGGGTGCGCTGCAAGGCGGCCTGGGCCAAGCGCTGCAGGATGTAGAGCACCAGCACGGTCAGCCCCACGCCGAGGCCGATCTGCCACCAGCCCCCGCGCTTGGCCAGCAGGGAACCGAGGCCCTCGGCGCCGGTCGCGGAGCCCGCTGCGCCCATCCAGACATAGACCAGGGTGCGCGGCGACAGGCCCAGGGTCGTGCCCAAAAGGAACGGCAAGGGCGCCACCCGGGCGCTGGCGAAGGCCAGGTTCATCAGCGAAAAGGGCGAGGTCGGCGGGATGCGCAGCAGCGCCGTGACCAGCAGCGTGCGGCGCTGGCGCTCGCGCAGCAGCGCGTCGCGCACCGCCAGAACCCGCGGATGGCGGGCCAACAGGCGCTCGAGGCCGTCGCCGGCGATCGAGCGCGCCACGGCGTACCCGACCGCGGCGGCCAGGGTGAAGCCGAGCAGGGCGGCGGGGAAACCCAGGGCGAAACCGAACACCCAGCCGCCCAGGATCGCCTGGGCGTAGGTCGACAGCAGCCCGAGGCCGGCGCAGATCGCGAAGACCCCGGCATACAAGGGCAGGCCCAAGGGTCCGAGGCCCACGAGCCAGTTCGAAACCGGGCCGATCGAGGCCAGCAGGGTGACGCCGAGCACACCGGGCAGGACCGCCCAGACCAGCCCTAGCAGCGACGCCGGTCCCCAATCGCGCAGGCTGGGCCGCTCGGGCGGCGGCGTCGGCGGCTCCGGGGGTGTTCGCATCGCCCGCGGATTGTGACAAGCGCGGGCCCGGGAGCTGCACGGGGGGGCGCGGCTCCGGCCGGGCCGGAGGGCTCGCAGCGACCCGGGTCCCGGGCGTGTCTCCGCCGGGCCGCGCCCCGCCTCGAAGCAGCGGGCCGCCGTCCCGGCGACAGGCCCAGCGCCGCGGGGCGGTCGACCAGACCCGGGCGGTGCAGCGCTCCGAGATCGCGCGTGCGCTGGTTCGAGCGCCACAGCACCCCCGCCCAGGCCAGCCTGGGCCCTGCAGAGTCGAGGGCGCGCTTGCGCGGCGCGCACCGGGCGTCTAGTTTGGCTCCCATGTTGAGACTGAGTCTCATTTGCAGTTTTTGGATCTGGGCCGCGCCGTGCGCGCCCGCCGCCGTTCCCTGGGCGCGGGGGGGGACCGCGGGTCCAGGGGCCCCCGCGACCTGGACGGCCCCGGTCCCGGGAGGCGCCCCCTCGCCCGCTTCCCGGGGCCTCCAGACGCCGGCCCTGGGTGGGCCCCCGGCCGCGACGGCGGGGCCCCTGGACGGCGCAGCGCAGGCCTCCGGGGCACGGCTGGAGCGGCGCCTGCTGGCCATGGGCAGCGAATGGACCCTTTCGATCGAAGCCGGGGATCGGGCCCAAGCCCTGGCGGCCAGCGAGGCTGCCGTGTTGGCCCTCGTTGGCGTCGAAAGGCGCCTCTCGACCTGGGACCCGAGCAGCGAGCTGGCCCGCGCCCTGGCGGCTCCGCTCGGCCAGCCGATCGAACTCAGCGCGGACTGCGCAGCCGAGTTGAGCGCGGCTTTCCGCTGGAGCGCGGTCACCGACGGCGCCTTCGATCCGCGCGTCGGAGCGCTGGTGGATGCCTACGACCTGCGCGGCAGGGGCCGCTGGCCCGCGGCGGAGGAACGGGAGGCCGCGCGCCGGGCGGGCGGGCAGCTCGGCTTCGACGGCCGCCGGATCTGGCGCGAAGACCAGCGGTCGCGGCTCGAGGAAGGCGGCTTCGCCAAGGGCGCCGGCCTGGACGCGGCCCTCGACGCCCTGAAGCGCAACGGGATCACCCAGGCGAGCCTGTCCCTGGGCGGCCAGGTGGGGCTGCTCGGCGGCGCACAGGTGTGGGTGCGCGACCCGCGCCAGCCCGAACGCCCGCTGCTGAGCCTGTGGCTCGCGGACGGCTCCCTGGCCAGCAGCGACAACCACAGCGCTGGCCGTGTCGTGGACGGGCGCTGCCTGCCGCACCTGCTCGATCCGCGCAGCGGTCTGCCGGTCGCTCGGGACGGCTCCGTATCGGTCTTCGCGCCCAGCGCCCTGGCGGCGGACGCGCTCTCCACGGGCCTGTTCGTGCTCGGGGAAGCTGGCTGGAGCGCGGTGCTCGCCCGCCAGCCGGAGCTCGGGCTGTTGGCGCTCTCCCCCACGCCGTCGGGATGGCGCGCGGCCCTGTGCCCGCGGCTGCTGGCGGCGCTGCGCTGGACCGCGCCCGGCGTGGAAGCGGTGCCCTGGTCCGCGCCCGCCGACCTGCCGGCCAGCCTGCCCACCGGCCGCTCCAGCGCCTGCTCCGACACAACCGCCGCGACCGCCGGCACGCCTCCGACGCCGCCCCACGGACCGCGCTGAGCAAGCCCCGCACCCGCTCCGGCTGCGACCGGTCGCGCCGCCCGCCCAACACCCCCGCTCCCCCCCGCCCCCCCACGCCATGCTGCCCTTGTGTCTCCTGCCCCTGCTCTCGCCCGGCCAGAACCCTCCCCAAGCCGCGCCCGCGAGCCCGGCGACGCCCGCGCCCGCCGCTGCGCAACAAACCGCGCAGCAGCAACCCGCGCAGCAGCCCGACGAGCAGCGCCTGGACGAGCTCGAGCGCCAGGTCGAGCTGCTCTCCGCGGAACTCTTCCGCCTGGAGCACGAAGAGGCGCTGCTGCCGCCCGAGCAAGTGCGCTGGCGCGCCCTGGCGCCGGCCGCCTCGAAGATCTACACGGTCGAGCCGGGCAGCACGTCCCTGGGCGGCTACGGCGAGATGCTCTACACCGACGGCCAGGGCGGCGCGAGCGCCAATCAGCTCGATTTCCTGCGCGCGATTGTCTATTTCGGCGCCGACCTGGGCTCGGGCTGGATCTTCAACTCGGAACTGGAGGTCGAACACGCCAAGGTGCAGGACAACAACGACGGCAGCGGCGAGACGGCGCCGGGCGAGGTGGCGCTCGAATTCGCCTACCTCGAATACGCCATCGACGAGAGCCTGGCGGCGCGCGCGGGCCTGTTGCTGTTGCCCATGGGCTTCATCAACGAGCTGCACGAGCCGACCACCTTCCTGAGCGCCAACCGGCCGGAGGTCGAACGCCTGCTGCTGCCTTCGACCTGGCGCGAGAACGGCGCCGGCCTGCTGGGCGGCGACGACGACTGGGCCTGGCGCGCCTACGTGGTCAACGGCTTCGACGCGGACGGCTTCAGCGCCGGCGGCGTGCGCAACGGGCGCCAGAACGGCGGGCGGGCCCTGGCGGAGGATTTCGCGCTGACGGCGCGGGTCGATTACCAGGGCCAGCCCGGGCTGCTGGTCGGCCTCGCCGGCTACCACGGCAACGCGGGCCAGGATCAGCCCGGCTTCGAGGACACGCCCGTGACCTTGGCGGACCTGCACGCCGATTGGCGCCCGGGCGACTGGCGTTTCCGGGCTCTCTTCGTCGAAGGCCGCATCGACGACGTCGAGGCCCTCAACCTGGCCCAGGGGTTCGTGGGCAACCAATCGGTCGGCGAGGTGCAGCGCGGCTACTATCTCGAAGCCGGCTACGACCTGCGCCACGCGGCCGGCCTGTCCAGCAGCCTGGTGCCCTTCGTGCGCTACGAGGACCACGACACCCAGGTGGAGGTCCCGGACGGCTTCGTGGCCAACCCCGCCAACGACCGGAGCAACGTGACCTTCGGCCTGTTCTGGCAGCCGATCCCGCAGCTGGCCTTCAAACTCGACTATCTGGACGCCGACAACGACGATCACAGCGCCGTCGATCTGCTGCGCTTTTCGATGGGCTACATCTTCTGAGCGCGGAGCCGGCCATGCATCGACCCCTTCGGCGGGCTCCGCGGCTCGTGCCGCGCTGGCTGACGCTGTTGCTCTGTGCGCTGGCGGCCTGGGCCGTCAGCGGGCCGGCCGCGGCCCAGACCCTGCTGAGCCTCGAAGAAGCCCGCGCCCTGGCCTTCCCCGGCGCCCGCTTCGAGCAGCGCAGCCTGTACCCGACCGAGGCCCAGCGCGAGCGCATCGCCGCGCTGCTGGGGCAACCCCTCGAGCAGGGCCTGCTGCGGCCCTATCTGGCCCGGGCTCCCGACGGGGTCTTGGTGGGCCTGTGCTGGCTCGATACGCACCGGGTGCGCTCCAAGAAGGAGTCCCTGCTGATCGCGGTCGATCTGGCCGGGCGGCTCCTGCGGATCGAGGTGCTGGCCTTCGCCGAGCCCCGCGACTACCTGCCGCGCGCGCCGTTCTACGCCCAGTTCGTGGGCCTGGACCTCGGACCGGAGCTGGACTTCGGCCGGCGGCTCGACGCGGTGGCCGGCGCGACCCTGACCGCCCAGGCGACCCTGTGGGCCAGCCGGAGGGCCCTGGCGATCCAGCGCGAGCTGTTCCCCCCGCCGCCGCGCTGGGCCTTTCCGGCGCGCTTCGCCTGCGGCCGCGGGCCGATCGGGCCGGGACCGGGGCCGTCGGATCGGGCACACTCGTCGCCCCATTCCGGCGGACCGCCGCCGCCCGCGCTCGAGAGCCCCCGATGACGCCCCTGCAAGGCCACCTCGCCAAAGCCAGCCTCGGAGTCTGCATCCTGAGCGGGCTGGCGCTGTTTTGGATGCGCTCGTGGCTGGAGGCGCCGGAGGATCCCCTGGCGCTGGTCAACCACGCCCAGGAACCCCTGGCCCAGGCCCTGCACGTGGCCAGCTCCTGGGCGGCGGTGTTCGCCGTGGGCGCGCTGTTTTGGTCCCACGCCCTGCCCTACCTGACCGCCGGACAGCGCCAGCGCCGGCGCAGCGGTCAGGCCCTGGTGTGGAGCTTCCTCCCGATGGCAGCCAGCGGCGTGGGATTGCAGCTGGCCAGCGACGCCGCGCAGCGCGCCGCTTGCCTGTGGGCCCACTGGGTCGCGTCGCTGCTGTTCGCGCTGGCCTTCGGCGTGCATCTGCTGCTGCCCAAGCTGACCCAACGCCGAGGGCGCGGCTGAACGGCCGCGGCCGCCGGGGCGGCGAACCGCGGCGCCAAGGACGGGATCGGCGCGCCGTGGCCTGGGCACGGACGCACCCCGCCGCCTGCTAGCATCCGGGGATGCAAGCCGAGCGGCGGATCGGGGCAGCGCCGCGGCGCGTGGGGCGGAGCTTGGGCGCGCAGCGCGCGCCGGTTCGCGCCGGAACTCAGCGGCTGGCGCAGCGGCTCGGCGCGCTCCTGCTCGGCGGCCTGCTGCTCGGCGCCTGCACGGCCGCGCCCCCCTGGGTCGTGACGACGGAGTCGGCCTCGATCCACGGCTACGATCCCCAGCGCATCCCGCGCCTGGCCAGCGCCTACGCGATGGATCGCGAATTCCTCCTGGCGCGTCTGCCGGGGGCCCGGGCGGTGCAGCTCGAGCTCTGGGAGGTTTCGGGCGCCGAGCAGCGCCGGCTGCGGAGCCTCGAAGCCGACGGCCTGACCGAGCGCCACGGCGGGGCGGGCCGCGGCTGGCCGCTCTACGGCGACGAGCGGGTGCGCGTGTTGCTCGCCCCCGACGCGGGCCGCAGCGTCCTGACCCACGAGCTGGTGCATGCCCTGCTCGGGCCGCAGTGGAGCGCCCTGCCGCCGGCCCTCGAAGAGGGCTTGGCGGATCGGCTGGCTTTCGAGCGCCACCCGCACACGCGCGGCCCCTGGCAGCACTGGAACACCCTGCTCGGTGGCCAGGGCGGAGCCCTGCTGGAATTGCGCATCGCCCGCGGGCGCGGGCAGGGCCTGGGATCGCAGCTCGGCTGGCTGCCGCCCGAGCGCGCCGAGGCGCCGGCCCTGAGCCTCGCGAACCTGATCGAGCTCGGCGGCCGGGAGCCCTGGCGCGGCCTGGCGCCGGCGCAGGTGCGCCAGGCCTATGCGGCCGGCTACGCATTGCTGGTGCGGATCGACGAGCGCCACGGGCTGGAGGGCCTGCTCGAGCGCTGCCGCGCGGCCCAGGCAGAGGGTCGCCGGCACCTCTCGGCCGATGAGGTGCTCGAACTCGCCGACCTGCCCGAGGGGCGCTTCCCGACGCAGTGGCTCGAAGAAAGGCGCGACCGCGCCCTGGCCGAGATCGACCTCTTGAACCTCTCGGCCCTCGAGGTGGCCGAGGATCTGTATGCCCGCGGCGGCGAACCGGGCGAGAGCGCCGCCCGGTTCCTGGAGCGCATCGACGGGCGCCTGTCCGGCGCCGGCCGGGGCTGGATCCCCTGGCGCGCGCTGCCCAATTTTTCCGCCTTCGAGCAGGCCCTGGCCCTGGCCCTGGACCTCGAAGCCCGGGCGGACGCGGACTAAACGGAAAAATCCGCCCGGTCTCAAGCGCCCGTGGCCCCCGACCGATAGGGGCCCCCGGGGACGGCGACCGCTCGGTCGCCACGATCGACTTGAGGATCCTGAAAAAGGTTCGGGGCGGGGCTGCCGGCGCACGCGCTGGTTTCACTTTGCTCGAGGTCAGCATCGCCGGCGGCGTGCTGCTGTTCGGGGTGCTGCTGTTCTCGCAGACCATCGTGGGCGGCCTGGGCAGCCACCAGGGCGTGCGCGAGCGCAGCCTGGCCCTGTCGGCGATCGAGTCGACGCTGGAGCGGCTGCGCAGTGAAGCCTTCGGATCCCTGTTCCGCACCTACAATCAAACGCCGGCGGACGACCCGGGCGGTTTCGGAAGCGCTCCGGGCTCGGACTTCGACGTGCCCGGCCTGGATCCCCTGCCGGACGATCTCGACGGGCGCGTCGGCGAGATTCTGTTCCCGGTCGAACCGGGCAACGTGGGCGTGCTGCGCGAGGACCTGCCCCTGCCGCGCTTCGGGACGCCCTTCGATCTGGACCACGACGGCGACGTCGCGGGCGACAACGTGGCGGGCAGCTATCGACTGCTGCCGGTGCTGGTGCGCCTCTCCTGGCGCAGCAAAGACGGGCCCCAAAGGGCGGAGGTGGCCACATGGCTGTGCGAGCGTTGATCCGCGGTCGGCATCCGCGGGCGGGCATGACCGTGATCGAGACCACGGCGGCCCTGGCGATCTCCGGGCTGACCATGCTGCACCTGTCGGATTCGCTGACCCGTTCGGGCGGCGCCCTGACGGTCTCGCAGCGCCGCGCCGCGTTGATGCTGGAGAGCCAGCGCGCCTTGGACGAGGCCGCCGGGCGGCTCAAGGACGCCGTGGCCGCCAGCCTGGTGCCGGATCCGATCGGCAACCTGGGCTCCGATGATCTGCGCTTCTCGCGCCTGGCCGACTTCGTGGCCGGTGCACCGGTGTGGGGCAACCAGGAGCGGCTGTTCCTGCGCCTGTGCGCGGAGGAGCTGCTCGACGGCGAAGATCAAGACGGCGACGGCCTGATCGACGAGCACGAGCTGGTGCTGGTGCGCAGCCTGGCGGGCGGCCTGCAGCAGGAACGGGTGCTGGCCAGCGAGATGCCGCCCCTGGGCGCCGGTGAGGCGGCCAACGGGGTCGACGACGATGGGGACGGGCTGATCGACGAGCCGAGCTTCGTGGTGCGGCGCGACGGCGAGGTGCTGAGCGTTTCCCTGTCGATCTGGATGCCGGTGCAGGAGCAGGGGCTCGAGCAGGTGCAGGTGGTGGAAAACACGCGCCAGGTGGCGCTCAGGAACTGATGCAGTCCAAACTCTCGCGGCGCCTCGCGCCGCCGGCCCAGCGCGGCAGCGCGCTGCTGGCCTCCATGCTGACCTTGACCGGCATCGCCGTGCTCTCGGCTTCAGTCCTGACCACCAGCCTGGCGATGCAGCGCGAACAACGCGGCGATCTCCAACGGCTGCAGGTGCGCTACGCCGGGGAGGCCGCCGTGGCCGCCGCCCTGGTCGACCTGGAGCTGGGCGGCCCCGGCCAAGCCTTCAGCGCCCAGGCGCCCCTGCGCCTGGGCGGCGCGGACGCCTGGGCCGGCTTCACGGTCCTGGCCGGCGATCAATTCAGCGCCGATGGCGGCGCGCGGCTCGGCCACACGCGCCTCGGGCTCGAAGTCATCGCCGAGAGCGTCAGCCAGGGCCTGTTCCAGTTCGGGGCCTTCGGCGAAGACGGCGTCTGGCTGGCCAGCAATGCCCAGGTCGACTCCTACGACTCGGAGCTGGCGCCCTACGCGGCGCTCAACAACAACGGCAGCAGCGCCTATTGCGACGACGACGGCGCGGTCGGTTCCAACGCCGACATCGAGGTCTCCCAGAACGCCAAGGTCTGGGGCCAGCTCGCACCCGGCCCCGGCGGAACGGCCACGGTGCTCGGCAACGCGGTCGTCAGCGGCGGAGCCTACGCCAGCCCGGCGCCCACGATCTTGCCGCCGATCCAGCTGCCGACCTACACGCCGGGCGGCAA
>JBIKLM010000251.1:0-6317 GCA_044359835.1 Planctomycetota bacterium | reverse complement strand
GCAGGGTGAAGCTGGCGAGGGCCTCGCTCAGCCACAGGTCAGGGCCGCTGCGAACGCGCGCCGAGGCCTGGATCAGCGGCAGCCCGAACATGGCTTGCGCAGCCACGGTGCCGAGCAGGCCCCCGACGAATTGGGCCCCGGCGTAGCGCAGGGCCGCGCCCAGCTCGAGCCGCCCCTCGAAGGCCAGGGCGGCGCTGACCAGCGGATTGAAGTGGGCCCCGGAGATCGGCCCGAAGCACAGGATCAGCGCCAGCAGGGCCGCCCCGGTGGCCAGGGTGTTGGCCAGCAGGGCCAGGGCCTGCTGGCCGCCGGAAAGCCGCTCCGCCATGATCCCGGAGCCGACCACGGCGGCCACCAGCAGCGCCGTGCCCAGGGCCTCGGCGACCAGCGCCCGCGGATCGGCGCCGGGGAGCCCGCGGGCCACGCTAGGTTCGCTTTGTCGAACTTCCGACATGGAATCACCGTCGCCCCTGGCGCTGGGAGCGGCAATTCAAGAAACCGCGAAGGCACCATCAATGCTGCATCGGCGCCCCCATTCCTGGCATTGCTCGGATCTGGGCTCGGACAAGCAGGACTGCGCCGGAGGTTCTCCCAGCCCGGGGCCCACCCTGAGTCGCGCACCCGCTGCCCGGCCGGTGTCCCGCCGGCCCGTCCCGCCCCTGTTCCAATTCCGGCCGGCGCCCCCTGGGCATCGTAGCTGCGCCGGCGGCGACGAGGCTTCGCGCGGACTGCGCGCTCTGGGTTTCTCCCCGCCCCTGCGGACGGCGGATGGCCGCCCGCAGACGACTCGCAGGCTGCTGTTGCGGCGCGAGCCGTGTCGGAGAGAGTCCTGCTCGGTCTTCAGCTGCCGCCGCAGCCGCCGCAGCCACCGCCCCCGCAGCTGGAACCGCCGTCGCTCGAGCCCCCATCGCTGGAGCCAGCGAAGACGCCGGGCGTGCACGCGTAGCCACCGTCGCTGGCCAGGGCGGGCCGCACGGCGCGGTGCAGCGCTTCGTGGGGCCCCCCGACCAGGACCGCGGTTCCGAACAGGGCCACCGCCAGGGCCGGATCGGGGGCCGCCGAGGGTGTGCCCAGGCGGGGTCGGGCCGCGCTCGGCGCAGCACAGCGCCGGCGTAAGTCGGCCAGCGCCTGCCGTCCGGCCCGGGTCGGGCGCGCCCGAGCGCAGGCCTGGGTCAACCCGAGTCCAAGCCCACCCCCCACCAGCAGCTCGAGCACCAAGAATCCGACCGGATAGCCCGTCGCCACGCCCTGGGCGAGGCGTGCCAAGGCCAACGGCAGCAGAGCCACGAAGACCGCCGCAAAGGGCCCGGCGACCTCGGCGAGTCGCCGCCGGGGAAGCCAGAGCCCCGCTTCGTGCAGCTCGCGCTCCAGCAGCAAAGGCGCCGCCTGGAACCCGCGCCAAGCGGACTCGAGGCCTGCGCCGGACAAGCGCAGCAGCTCGGCTTCGACGCTCGCCAGGTCACGGCCCGAGCGCAGCCGCTGGGTGGCCTCGGCCGTGGGGACGAACGTGTCGCCGCGGGCCTCGATCAGGCCCCGTTCGAGCAGGCCCGTCAGGGCCGCAGCGAAGGTGGCGCGCGCGCCACCCGCCAGCCAGGCCGCGTGGTACGCATCGAGCGGGAGGCGGGCGCTGCTCGGATCCGCCCCGCGATCGGAGCCCAGGTAGAAGCCGTAGGCGACCAGCGCGATCAGCCACAAGGCCGCGTGCAACACCAGGAACTGGGGGCCGTCGAGATCGAACGGGAAGAACATGGGATCTGCGGGGCTCAGGTCACCGATCGCCAGACCAGCGCCGCGGCCAAGACCGCGGCGGCACCCATCGCCCAGAGCAAGGGTGTGCGCGGCACGGGCAAGACCCGGCGCCGATCGACGCAGACGAAGCGCTGCTGGAAGCGCTGCTCTGCCGGCGGCCAGAAGCGCGGCGGCGGCTCCTCGCCGAAGCAGCGCCGGTAGGCTTCCAGCGTGCGCAGGTATTGTTCGAGGTAGCGCTCGGCCTCTGCCCGGCCGCCGCGGGTGGGGCCATGGTGCAGCGGGGCTTGGAGCACCAGCGGACACAGCTCCAGCCAGTAGCTCTGCGTGTAGACGAGGTGCAGGTGCCAGACCGCGTCGACCTCGTTCGAGGGCGTCACGGGATGCCCCGCCCGGCAGGCCAGGTACAGGAAGCGCAGGTACTCGAACCAAGCGGCGCGGGCATCCCCGAGCGTCCAGCCGGCCTGCTCGCGGGCCAAGCGCGCCAGGAACGGTTGTTCGACGCCGGGCGCGTCGATCCGAAAAGCGAGCAGCCGCTGCCAGAGCTCGCAATCGAAGCCTGGTGCGCCGGAGTCACCCGACGGGCCTTCCGCGGGCTCGGCGGGCTTGGCCAAGGGCGAGCCCGGCGGCAGGGCGGTCTCCGGCCCGACCTCGGTGCCGCGCTCGCCGAGCCCGCGGGGAGACGCCGCGGCTGCGGTAGGACCCGGTTGAACTGCCTGCGGCGCTGCTTGATGCGCTGCTTGATGCGCTGCCCCGGGCCGTTGCACCGGGGGGGCCCCGGTCGGATTCGCCGTGTGGACCATGGGAAGAGCTCGAAGCCGAGGGTCGCCGAGCTAACGGCGCTCGAGCGAGGACATTTCCTGTTCGTCGCCAAAGACCCGCCGACTCCGCGGCGGGGCCCCGGCAGCGGTCTCGAACTTGCGACGGTTCGCTGCGGCCGCCCGAGGGCCACGGCCCGGCCTCGGGGGGGCTCACCGCCGCCAGCTCGCGCAGATCAGCGCACTCCGACCGCGCTCAGCGGGCTTGGGAAAGAAGTTTGCGCCGCAGCGACGATCCCAGCCCCTGCGGCCGCCGGATGGCGGCCGCCAGACGTCGGATGGGCGGATGCCTGTCAGGCCCCGGGGCGGGGCCGGCCCACGACCACGATGTGGAAACCGAGCAGCGACAGACCGGGCACGGCGCACAGCAGCCGGTCGAGGCGGATGAAAAAGCGCGTGATCCAGGCGTTGCCGGGCACGAAACGCAGCACGCCCAGGTGGTCGGGGAAACCGGCGAAGACATAGGCGAAGACGCCGTACTTCTTGACCGTGTGCATCTCGAAGCCGGCGCGCCGGCACAGATCGAGGATGCCGCTCTTGGTGAAGCCTTCGTCGCCTTCGTCGAAGTGCTTGGACTTCTTGTAGAGGATCTTGCGCGCCAGGCGGATCAGCGGATTGTCGTTGCAGGGCTCGCTCATGATCAGCACGCCGTCCGGCTTGAGCGCGCGCCGGCAGTGGGTCAGGAAGCCCACGTGGTCGCGGGTGTGGTGCAGCGAGCCCTTGCAGAAGACCACGTCGAAACAGCCCGGCTTGAAGGGCAGCTTCTCGGCGTCGCCGGTGACCAGTCGCGCCCCGGGCACGTACTGGTCGCTGACCTTCAGCATCGCGTGGCTGATGTCCAGGCCGATCGAGCCCGGGTGATGCGCTTCGAGTTCGGCCAGGAAGAAGCCCGTGCCGCAGCCCAGGTCCAGGATGCGGCGGGCTCCCGCGGGCACGTGGCGGATCATCTCGGCGTGCCAGTCCTGCTGGAATAGGCGCGAGAATTCGAAGCTGTAGCGGTAGGCGTAGCGCGGCGCGAGCTCCTTGTGCAGCTCGATCTGGGCGCGCGCGTTGGCGCTGGGGGCGGTCGCTTGGGCCACGGCAGGCGGGGTTCGGGGGGAAGTCCCCGAGTCTATCCCCCCGCGGGACCGGAGCCGTCCGGGCGCGGCGGCGGCGCGCCGCTGGGCCGGCGCGCGAGCCCCATCCACAGGTGGCCCAGGAGCCCGAGCAAGACCACGTTGGCGAGCTGCACGAGGTGCGCGGCCACACCGGAGGCCAGGGCCACGTCCCCGGGCACGCCCAGGAGACCGAAGCCGATCTTCCAGCCGGCTTCCTGGGTGCCGAAGCCCGCAAAACCGTTGACCGGCAGCAGGTTGAACAGCACCGCCAGGCTCGAGCCCAGGCAGGCCTCGAGATAGCCCAGGTCCGCGGGCAGCCCGGTGCCGCGGGCCAGCACGGCGTAGAACTGGAACACCAGGGCCCAGATCGCCGCGGTCAGGAGCCAAGCCAGGGCGAGCCGGGGGCCGGCGGCCGCCAGTCGCAGGGCGGCGATGCCTTCGCCGGCCTTGGCCAAGAGCCGCGCACCGAAGGGGTGGCTCTCGAGGCCCAGGCGCTGCAGCAGCCCCTGCAGCAGGCGCGCGGGGCGATCGGGAACCAGCGCCAGGCCGGTCAGGGCCAGGCCGCCGACAAGCGCCGCGGCCCCCACGCTCGCCATCCAAGGGGCCTGTGGGAAGCGGCCGCGCAAGGCCACCAGGATCGCGCCCATGGCGGCCCCCAGAACGGCCAGATCGAGCAGCCGCGAGACCAGCAGGCTGGCCAGGCCGCGCGCGGCCGAGAGGCCGGTCAGCGAGCGCAGATAGACCACCAGCGTGGCCTCGCCGGTTTTGGCGGGCAGCACATAGGAGGCCAGGTTGTGGGCCGAGGAGCAGGCCAGCATCGCCAGGGCGCCGGGCCGCTGGCCGGGCGGGATCAGCACCTGGTAGCGCAGCGAGCGGACCAGGTGGATCGCCAGGTGCACGCCCAGGGCGCTCCAGTAGGTGCGCGCCTCGAGCGCGCGCAGGGCCTCGGCCAGCTCGCCGGGGCCGACGCCGCCCCACTCGAACAGCAGCCAGAGCAGCACTGCCGCGACCGCCAGGCTGAGCAAGAAACGGCGCAGCAGCTTCACGCCGGGCTCAGGGCAGGTAGCGGTACAAGCCGCCGGACTGGCGCGCCAAGCCTTCGAGCACGCCGAGCTCCAGGCCGAAGGCGATCGCGTGCACGCGGATGCCGCGCCAGCGGTTGCGGGCCGCAAAGGTCTTGAGGATCGCCGCCGGCTGGACCACGCCGCCGACGTTGGGCTCGCCGTCGGAGAGCACCACCAGCGTGTCAACGTCCGCGTGGCCGAGGGCCTGCTCGAGCGCATCCCACAGGTTGGTCTGCGAGCCCGGCCGCAGCCGGGCGACGAACTCGAGCGCCTTCTTGAGCCGCCCCGGGGTCGCGGCCTCCGGCCCGCGGCCGAAGCTGCGCACGGACGAGTCGAAGGTGATCACGTCGAAGGCCACCGCTTCCGGCAGCGCCTCGAGGGCCCGCGAGAGCTCGGCCTTGGCGACCTCCATGCGCGATGCCCCGCGCAGCTCCGGGTCGGTGGTGGTCGCATCGGGCGAGGTCGGCTGGGCCATCGATCCCGAGACGTCGATCACGAACACGATGCGCTCGCCGCGCAGGCGGATCCCGAAGAACTCGCTGCTGGCGGTGCTGGTCTCTTCGGCCAGGTCCGCCCGGGTGGCGCGGATCTCGGCCGCGCGCTCGGCGCTGAGGGGCACCAGGCCCCGGCCGCGCTCCTCGTACCAGCGCGCCCACAGCTCCGGCAGCTCGCCGAAGGGCTGGCCGCTGAGCTCGCCGAGCAGAGCCACCGCATCCGGCAGCACGCGCTGCCCGAAGCCCGGCAAGGCCGCCACCAAGAGCTCGATCGATTCCGGGCGGCGCAGGCGCCCCAGGGCGCGCACGGCCGCCAGCTGGTCGGAGAAGTCCGCGCTGGAGAGCGCGCGCTCGAGCTCGGCCCGCGCCAGATGGCCCACCTCGGCCAGCTCGCCGAGCGCCGCCCGCACCAGCTCGGGGCGCCGCTCGCGGCCCGGCAGCGCGCGCAGCCATTCGGCCAACTTCGCATCCTGCGCATAGCCCTCCGAGGCCACCGAAAGCGCCAGCCCCGCCAGGTAGGGATCCTTGAGCCGCGCGATCAGCCCGGGCAATCCGGCCGGCCCCTTGGCGCGCGTCAGGGCCGGGGCGGCGCGCTCCTGGATCGACAAAGCGCGGTCGTCCAGGCACTTGTCCAGGGCCGTCGCCAGCTCCGGAAAACTGCCGGCGCCGAGGCAGTCCAGGCGGAACAACCGTTCGAAGCCCTCGCTCTTGGCCAGCTCCTTGCCGGCCAAGGCCGCCACGCGTGGATCCTCGGCGGCGCCGAGTTCCTGGGCGAATTCGAGCGCCATGCGGCGGTCGGCGTTGTGGCGCTCGTTGCCCGCCTCGAAGTCCTCGATCCGCAGGGCGGCCAGCCCGGACGAAAAGGCCGTCTCGAGCGCCTCGCCGCCGCCGGCGAAGGCCCACAGGCGCCCCGCGGAGGCGCGCTCCTCCGGCGGCAGGGAGGCGTCGGCGAAGGTGCGCTGGCAGCGCTCCAGGGCGCCCGCGGAGCCGCGCGCCAGCCACTCCTCGAGGGCCAGGCGCCGGAGGCCCGATTGCTTGTCGTCCAGGGCCGATTCGATCGTCGCCGCGGGCTGCTGGGCGCGGGTGGCAGCGAAAACG
>JBIKLM010000543.1:0-2764 GCA_044359835.1 Planctomycetota bacterium | reverse complement strand
CGCAGCAAGGGCAGGTTCTCGCCGCGCTTGCCGGCCGGGACGCGCTGGTCCCACTCGCCCCGCGCGGCCGTCAGCAGGGCCGGCGAGAGCCGCAGCAGCAGCTCGGGATCGGTCTCGGAGAGGACCGCCAAGGCGGCCGCGCGCGATTCCGCCGAGCCGCGGCCGAGCAGCCGATCCCCGAGGCGCTCGCGGGCCGCGGGGCTGAAGCGCGCCAGGGCCCGCACGGCGGCGGCCTGCTCGCGCGGATCGGCTTGTTTTTCCTCGAGGCGCGCCTCGAGCAGCGCCTCGACCTCGGCCGCCAGGCCCGGCTCGGCCTCGGCGAAGCCGGACAACGCCGCCAGCAGGCGCGCGCGGGTGGCGCCGCTGCGCAGGCGAGCGAGCGCCTGCTGGAACCAGCTCCAAGCGGCCGGCGAGCAGCTTTGGGCCAGCTCCAGCAGGCTGGCCTCGGCCACGAATTCGCCGTCGGCTTCGATCGCGGCCAGCAGGGTCTCGAGGGAGGCGTCCGCAGCCTGTCCGGGCCCCCGTGCGGGGGCGGCGCGGCCCAGCGGCGCGGCGATGCAGAGCAGCAGCAGGCCGGCGAGGGCCCACAGGCGGGCCCGGGGCCCTACGAATTGGCGCTGGCCGGCCCGAGCCCGGCGCGAGTTCTCCGCCGCCGGGGAGCCGCCCGGGCGGGAAGCCGAGCGGCATGCACCGGTCGGCCGGCTGCCGATCCCCGGGATCGGCGCCAGCTGCGCCCAAGCGGCCCCTTGGCTCACGGAATGTAGATGCTGGTGCCGCCGGAATCCTCCGACAGCCATTGCAGGATCGGCAGGTCGAGGCCCACGCGCACCGTGTGGATCTTGACGCCGCGATCGCGGTTTTGGCCCTCGACCCAGCGCCGGATGGCGGCCGCTTCGATGATCTCGCCGACCGAAGGCTCGCCGTCGCCCAGGAAGATGATCGTGTCCACGTCGGGGTCCTGCAGGGCGGTCTGGATGCCGCCGAACAGGTTGGTGCCGCCCGAGGGCACCAGCTTGGCGACATGCTCCTTGGCTTGCTCGAGCACGTCCGGAGTGGCGCGCTGCAGAGCTTTCTGCCAGGGGCGCGGCTTGTCGGAGAAGGTCACGATGTTGAACAAGGCGTTGGGATCGAGCCCGTCCAGGGCCTTTTTGAGCTCGGTTTGGGCGGCCTCCATGCGCGTCGGCCCGGTCATGCCGGTGTAGGGGCCGCGGGTCTTCTCCTCCATCGAACCGGAGGTGTCGATCACGAAGCAGACGCGGTGGGATTCGATGCGCAGGCCGAAGAAGCGCGTGCCGGTGGTCTCGTCCAGGGAGCGCTCCTTCTGCTCCTCGATCAGCTTGTCGAGTTCGGCTTGGCTGATCAGCTCGGGCGGACCGCTGAGCTGGGCGTGCCAATTCTTCCAGGCGCCGGCATTCTTGCCATAGGGCTGGCCGGTCATGCGGAACAGGATGTCGGTCAGCTCGCGCGCCATGCGCCCGGTCTCCTGCTGGAGCTGGGCCACGATCCAGCCCACGCCCTCGGGCAAGCGCAGCACCTCGACGCCTTGGGCGGCGGCCAGGCGCGTCGACCAGGCCGGCGAAACCAGGGCCCCTTCGACCAGCTTGGCCGCCTGCTCGTCCCGCAGGCGCACCAGCTCGCCGATCGAGGCGTTGCGCAGGAACTCGGCCTCGCCCGTGGCGAAGCCGCGCAGGCGCTCGGCCCAGGCCGGATCGGTGCCGCGCAGGGTCGAGAGCGCGCGCAGGATGGCCGCCAGCTCGACCGGATCCTCGAGCTTGTCGATGGCCTTCTCGAGGGGCTCGACCGAACTCTGCTGGCCGCGCTTGGCCAGCTCCTCGATGGCCGCGGCGCGCACGGCGGCGTCCTTGTCGCGCAGCAGCTTCTCGAGCGCCGCCAAGATCTTGGCGTCGCCGTAGCCGGTCAGGGCACGGATGCCGAACTGCAGCTCCTCCGGCTTGCCCTTGCCAAATTTCTTGGCCAGTTTTTCCTTCTGCTCCTCGTTGGCCCGAGCGGCAAAGACGGCCGCCAGGCCGCGGCGCAGGTCGCTGGGGGTTTCGAAATGCAGCGCCACCGCCACGAGCGCCTCGCCGAACTCCTCGCCCTGCTGGCGCATCAGCCAATCCGCGGCGGCCTCGCGCACGGCCACGGTCTGGCCGCCGTCGCCGAAGACCTTTTGGGCCAGTTCCTTGGTCTCGGGCACGTCGCGGCGCAGCATCTCCGCGACCGCGGCCCGGCGCACATCGCCGTCCCCGTCCCCGGCCGCCTCCTGCAGGTCCTTGACCTCGAGGTCGGAGACCAGCGTCCCGAAGGCCAGCGCGCGCACCTGCCGCAGATCCCAGGGGCGCTTGGCTTCCTCCGGCGAGAGCTTGTCCTCCTTCTTGGGCTTCTTCTTGTCCTTGCCCTCTTCGTCGGCGTCCGGTCCCTTCCACAGGCGCCGGTACCAGCTGCGATCCTCGGCGCTGGGCGACTTGACGTGGCGCCGCATGGCGCCGATGCGCAGCTCGTCGGCGGCGCTCGAATCGACGATCATGGCCAGGAACTGCCGGCCGATGCGCTCGGACTTCGCCAGGGAGTCGAGCGCCGCCTGGCTGACCTCCTCGCGCTCGCTGGTGGTGGCCAGGTCCATCAGGGCCTGCATGGCGTCCTGCTCGACGCCGCCGACGCCCGCCAGGCGCCAGAGCTGCTTGGCCAGCCGCAGGCGACCGCCGTCGCTCTTGAGCAAGGGCAGACCCTCGAGCAGGATCTTGCAGTACTTGGCGTCGCCGCT
>JBIKLM010000151.1:0-9143 GCA_044359835.1 Planctomycetota bacterium | reverse complement strand
CTCGCGGCAGGCAGCCTGCCCGCCCAGATCGGAGAGGCCCCCCAAGACCCGGCGTCCCCCTACCTGCTCGACCGAGAGCTCGAGCGCTGGCGCGCGGCCCACGGCAGCGGCTGGCGCGCCCAGACCGACCCCGACACAAATCGCCCCGTGCTGCTCTTCGGGGCCAGCGCCGAGCCCGCCCGGGAGCCCCGGGGCAGCGCGGAGTTCATCGCCGCGGCGCGCGAATTCGCGGCCGCCGCGGAGGGTCTGCTGGGGGTTTTCCCGGGCAGCCTGGTGCGTCCCTCCTACAGCGACCTGCCGCTGTCCTTCGGGGGCTCGAGCGACAAGGTCGCGGTGCGCTTCGAGCAGCAGTTCGGGGCCCTGCCGGTCTTCGGCGGCTCGTTCAACGTGCTGATGGATCGCCGCGGGCGCCTGCTTTCCGTGCACAACCGGGCCCTGTCCGGGTCGGCCCCGGAGGACCTGCAGCCGACCCTCGACGAGGCGGCGGTGCGCCGGATCGCCGCCGGCCTGTTCCTCGAAGCCACGGGCCTGCCGGTGACCCAGTTCACCCGCGTGCGCCTCGGCATCGAGCCCGAGCGCAACCAGCGCCAGCTGGCGGGCACTTTGGCCTTCGAGCTCGAGCTGCGCCACGACAGCCCGGGCAAGGTCAACGCCAAGCGCTTCGTGATCGCCGCCCAGGGCGAGCCGCGCCTGCTTCGCAGCGACGAGCTGATCCACTTCGCCTTCGACGTGGGCGGCAACGTGCGCACCCTGGCCACGCCCGGCAGCCAACCGGACAGCGGCACCAATCCGCCGACCTCGGCCCCGGCGGCCTACCTGCGGGTCTCGAGCTCCGCGGGCACGACCACCACGGACGCCAGCGGCAACTTCAATTTCCCCGGCGTCAACGGGCCCCTGGCGGTCACCTTCACCTACGTCGGCCCCTTCAACGACGTCAACAACGTGACCGGCAGCGACTATTCGCTGACCACCAGCCTGAGCGGCACCAACAACAACGTGCTGCTGAATCCGGCCCCCAACGGCCCGATCACGGCCCAGGCCAACATCTTCCAGGCGATCAACCTGATGCGCGACTGGATCCGCGGCATCGACGCCTCGGACCTCGAGATGGACCTGGTCAACACAGCCTTCGCCAACCGCGATTTCGTCGATCTGGGCGGCGGCTTCGTGATCGACGATTGCAATGCCTACTACGACGGCAGCTCGACCAACTACTTCCTGCCCGGCGGCGGCTGCGTCAACACGGCCTATTCGACCGTGGTGGCCCACGAGCAGGGGCACTGGCTCAACGACCGCTACGGCAGCGGCAACGGTTCGGACGGCTTCGGCGAGGGCAACGCCGACGTCTTCGCCATGTATCTCTACGACACGCCGATCGTGGGCGCCGGCTTCTTCGGCCCGGGCACCCAGATCCGCAGCGGCCTCAACACCACGCCCTTCTGCGGCGACACCAACCCCGGCTGCCACGGCGGCGTGCACGCCAGCGGCCAGGTGCTGGGCGGGGCGCTCTGGAAGACGCGCGCCAACCTGCAGGCCAAGTACGGCGGCGCCCTGGGCGGCCTGGTGGCCGATCAGCTCCTGAGCGGCTGGATGAACGGCTTCGACCAGGGCACGATCACCACCGCGGTCGAGATCCAGTGGCTGACCCTGGACGACAACGACGGCAACATCGGCAACGGCACGCCCAACTATGCCGAGATCGACGCGGCCTTCCGCGCCCAGGGCTTCCCCGGTTTCGAGCTCGAACTGATCTCGATCGACGGGCTGGTCAAGCCCGCCGACACCCTGGACCAGGTCGGCCCCTACGGCGTGGCCGCGAACCTCGCCGCCCAGCAGGGCAGCCTGACCCAGGCGCGGGTGTTCTACAGCACGGGCGCCGGCTTCCAATCGGTGCCCATGGCGCTCTACCAGGGCAGCCAATGGGCCGGCCTGATCCCGGGCATCGCGGCGCCGGCCGAGGTGCGCTGGTACATCGAAGCCAGCGACAGCCTGGGCAACGTGGTGCGCTTCCCGAAGACCGCCCCGGCGGCCTTCGAGGTCTTCCGCGTCGGCGCCCTGCAGACCTTCTTCAGCGAGGGCTTCGAGGGACCGAGCGACAACGGCTGGACGACCGTGCAGCTGGCCACGCAGAACGACTGGCAGCGCGGCGTGCCCCAGGGCAAGGGCGGCAGCTCCCAGGGCATCGGCTGGATCGATCCCTCGGCGGCCGCCAGCGGCCAGAACGCCTGGGGCAACGACCTGGGCATCGGCAACTTCAACGGCGCCTACCAGCCGAACGTCGAAAACGCCCTGCGCTCGCCGACGATCAACCTCTCCGGGGCTTCCGGCGTCACGCTGCGCTTCAAGCGCTGGCTGACCGTCGAGCAGGGCATCTACGACCAGGCCACGATCCGCGTCAACGGGACCACGGTCTGGAGCAACCCGCTGAACCAGAACCTGCTGGACACGGCCTGGGTCGACTTCCAGCTCCCGGTGCCCCAGGCCTCGGGCAACCCGGCGGCGCAGTTCGAGTTCCGGCTGAAGTCCGACGGCGGCCTCAACCTCGGCGGCTGGGCGATCGACGACTTCCAGCTCTTCTCGCTGACCGCGCCCAGCCTGGTGGGCGTGCCCACGGCCTACGGCAGCGGCCTGGCGGGCCTGGGAGGCGTGACCCCGGTGCTCGACTCGGCCGGCCAGCCGGCCAAGCAGGGCAACGCGTTGTTCCGCTTGGTGGTCAAGAACGGCCGGCCCGGCGCCGGCGCCATCGTGGGCCTCGGCACCCAAAGCCTGTCCCTGCCGGTCTTCGGCGGCACGCTGCTGATTCTGCCCACCTTGACCACGTCCGTGCAGCTGGACGCCTTCGGCCAGACCGCCCTGCCCTTCCCCCTGGCGCCGAACCCGGCGCTGGTGGGCCTGCAGCTCTTCGCCCAAGCCTTCGTCAGCGACGCCGCCGCCCCGCAGGGCTTCGCCATGAGCCGCGGCCTGGCGATCCAGATCGTCAATTGATCGATCCGTAACGCGGCCCAGCCGCGCTGAACCGGCGCTCGATCCGAACCCTCGGGTCGAGCGCCGGCGGCTTTCCGAAGCGCGACTTCTGGTCTGCGCAGGCCATCCGCAGGCCAGCGCGCGGACCCGGCGCACCCGGGCTCGCGCGCCGCCGTTCAGGCCTGCAGCGCGGCGTGCATGCGGGTCAGGATCGTCGCCAGGCGCGCGCGATCGCCGCCCGGCACCTCGGCGGCGGCGAAGCCGCGATAGCCGAGCGCATCCAGGGCCCGCCCGACCGCCGGCCAGCCGCAGTCGCCCTCGCCGATCTCCACGTCGAAGCCCTTCCACAGGCCCAGGTCGTCGCGCTTTTGGCGGCTGTATTCCTTGACGTCGAGTTTTTTGATCCGCTCGCCGAGGACCTCGATCCAGTGCTCGGGCCAGCCGGTGTTGACCACGTTGCCCACGTCGAAATGCCAGCCCACCGCGGGGCTCTCGAACTGATCGACGTAGCGCGCCGCTTCGAGCGGCGAGAGCAGGAAGTGATTCCAGACGTTCTCGAACAGGATCTGCACGCCGAGCTCGCTGGCCAGGGGCAGCAGGCGGCGGATCTCGGCGCTGCTGCGATCCCAGGCGTCGCGATAGGAGATCCCGCTGCCGACCACCGCCGGCACCACCAGCAGGGAGCTGGCCGACAGCCGCGCCGCGTCGCGCAGGCCCTGCTCCAGGGCCTGCCGGCCTTCGTCGCGCACGGCCGGATCGGGGTGCGAGAGCGGCTTCGACCAGTGCTGGCTGCCCACCAGCCCGTCCGTGGCCAGCCCGGTGGCGGCCTTGGCCTCCAGCACCGCGCCCAGGTCCAGATCGCTGGGGCTGTCGAGCTCGACGCCGTCGTAGCCCAGGTCCCTGAGCAGCCGGAAGCGCTCGAGCACGCTTCCGCCGGTGCCGACCATGCCCCACTTGAGCGCGTAGGCGACCTTTCGCCGGCGCTCCGCCAGGGGCGGCACCAGCGGCTCGCTGGCGCTGGCTGCGTCCGGCGAGGTCCGGGGCGCACCCTGGTGCGGCGCGCCGGCCCGGTGCTTGTGCGGCGACGCGGCCGGCGACGCGCCCGGCTGTGCGGCCGCGGGCGCGCGCCAGCCCGCTGCGGCCAGCAGGCCGCCGGTCAGGGACAGGCCGCCGCGCAGGAACTCGCGGCGACCGTTCAGCGGAGCGGGCGTAGGCATGGGCGAAGCGGCTGGGGAGGACGGACGGGCGGGTGCGCCGGGGCGCGGAACGGGGCGAGGGGAGCGGGGCGCGGAACGGGGCGCGGGGCGCGCGGCCGGAACAGACGGGGCCCCGGGCCTGCGGGAGGCAGGAATTCAGTCGGCGGGGCGGCGGCAAGGCGGCCGCAGAGCGAGCGCGTCCATAGCGGCAGGCCAGAGCCCGTTGCGCAGAGCCGATCGCAGCCGCTTCGAGCGCTGGCGAGCGGCCCCAAAGCCTGTGCGCCGGCCGGCGCTGCGCTTCGGGCGCGGCAGGACGCGCGTTTCCCCGCGCGCCTCAGGTCAGCGGCGTGCGTCCGGGCACCGGCAGGGGCGCGGCCTGATACTCGCCCCAGGCCAGGCTGGCCGGGCCCAGGCGCTCGGTCGACTCGAGGGCTTGGTTCCAGGTCACGACCTTGCCGGTGGTGGCCGCCAGCCGCGCCATGATCGCCAGCAGGGTGCTGTGGGCCATGCGCGCGCCGTGATTGATCGGGCGGCCGCGGCGCAGGGCCTCGAGCAGGACGTCGACCTCGTTCTGGTACATGTCGTCGCCGGTTTCGCCTTCATAGCGCCAGGTGCGCGACCCGGCCAGTTCGTAGCGCGGCGTCCAGTTCTCGAGCCAGCCCTGCCCGCGGCTGCCGAAGAAGTAGTTGTTGTTCTCGCCGTCGGTGTTGGCCCACTGGCGGCTCATGTGGAAGCCCTTGGCGCCGTCCGCGTAGTCGTAGACCGCCGAATAATGATCGAAACAGTTGCCCGCTTCGGGGCCCGAGCGCGTGGCCTGGCCGCCCACGGCGACCACCGAGAGGGGCGCCTGGTCCTCGAAGGCCCAGGACATCAGGTCGATCGAATGGCAGGCCTGCTCGACCAGGTGCGAGCCCGAGAGCCAGTCGAAGTGGTGCCAGTTGCGGACCTGCCACTCCACGTCGCTCCAGCCCGGCTGGCGCGTATTCGTGCCGATCTCGCCGGTGTTGTAGTTGGTGTAGACCGCGCGCACGTCGCCGATGCGGCCGTCGTGCAGCTCGCGATAGAACGCCTGGTGGCCGCCCTTGTAGCGCCAGCAGAAGCCCGCCAGCACCGACAGGCCGCGCTCGCGGGCCCGCTCGCTGGCGGCGATCACGCGGTGCACGCCGGGCACGTCGACGGCCATGGGCTTCTCGCAGAACGTGTGCACGCCGCGCTCCACCGCGTATTCGAGATGCGCCGGCCGGAAAGCGGGCGGCGTGGTCAAGATCACCAGGTCGACGCCTGCGTCGATCACCTTCTGGAAGGCGTCGAAGCCCACGAAACGCCGCCCGAGGGGCACGTCGATGCGCTCTTTTGCGCGCGCCGTGGCCGCTTCGAGCACGCCCGGCGGATAGCTGACGCTGCCGTCCGCTGCGCTGACCCCGGGGCCGGCCCAGGTGGTCGCGAGCTGGCGCTCGAGGCCCGCCAGCGAGCCCTCGATCCGGCCCGGGAACAGGTCGCCGACCGCTACCAGACGCGCCTCCGCGCTCCGGCTGGCCAGGGCGTTGAAGGCGGCCCCGGTGCCCCGGCCGCCGCAGCCCACCAGCCCGACCCGGATCGGCCTGGAGATCGGGCGCCCGGGCGGCAGCGCGGCGTCTTCGCGGCTCTGTCTCTGCCCGGCGCAGGCGCCCAGCAGCGGCACGGCAAAGCTGGCGGCCGCCACCCCGTAGAGCAGGCCGCGGCGGGAGAGGGGCGGATTCGATTCGCTGGACTCGTGCATCGGAGGGGGGCCTGGAGGGGCGCTGGGTCAGGGGGCCGCGGGGGGGGCCGAAGGCGGCAGCCGGTCGGCGACGACGCGGATGCCCGGGAAGCCGGCGTCCGCCAGCCACCAGGTGCTCTTGGGGATCTGGGGATCGCTCTGATTCCAGGCGGCTTTGGGGGCCTCCAGCATCAGCGGCGACAGGCGCGCGCGCGGATCGCGGTAGGAGCCGCCCAGCACCACCGGGCCGCCGGCGTCCTGGGCCCATTCGGCGGCGTTGCCGACCAGGTCGTAGAGGCCCAGGCGGCTGGGCGCCAGGGACGCGACCGGCGCGCTGCGGCCCTGGGCGGTTTCGCGGGCCACGGCCTGGCTCGCATCGGCGGAGGAGCCGCCGGCCAGGGCCGCCAGGCGCCACTCGTCCACGCTGGGGATGCGGAACTGGCCGCCGGTCTTGCGGCTCAGCCACTCGCAATAGGTCCGCGCCGCCCGGGCGCTGACGCTGATCACGGGCCTGTCCTGCTGGCCGAAGCCGCGGTCGATCGAGATGTAGGGCCGGCTCGGGCGCGCGAAGCCGTCGGCGGCCTCGGCGGCGGCGCGGTCCTCGACCTCGAAGACCAGCGCCAGGTAGTGCTCCCAGGGGACCTCCGTGCTGGCCATCCAGAAGGGGGCCACCTCGCGGCCGTCGACGCTGCCGCCGGGCACCGGCACCATCCGGAAGGCCACGCTGGTGCCTGGTACGCTGACCTCGCGCGGAACGCGATCGTCCGGAGAGAGCAGCACCTGGGGCATCACCTCGGCGCGGCTCCGCTCGGTCCCGTCCCCGGCCGCCGGCGCGCTGCAGGCGCCCAGCCACAGGCTGGCGCACAGCGCGCCCGCGAGCAGCTCGCGATCCATTCCACGTCCCCGTCCCCGCTCCCGCCCCGGCCCACCGTGGCCCCCCGAACGGATGCGCTCCATCGCCCTCGCCAACGCGCTGATTTCGACGCTTTTGCCGACGCTTTTTCCCCTTTTTGCCGCGGCGGGCGGCGCGGCGTCGGGGTGGGTCAGCGCGGGCGTCGGGGCGGAGGTCATGGAGCGGCGGCAGGAAGGGGAGGCGCCTGCGCCCGCGGCGCAGCGCTGCGAGTATAGGCGCCTCGCCATGGGCGTGGAGGCCAGGCTCGTGCTCTACGCCGCCGACCAGGCCAGCGCCGATCGGGCCGCCGAGCGCGCCTTCCAGCGCCTCGCCGAGCTGGAGGCCGCCTGGAGCCATTGGAGCTCGGACAGCGAGCTGACCCGCCTGGTGCTGGCCGCGGGCCGCGGGCCGGTGGCCGTGTCCCAGGATCTGCTGCGGGCGCTGACCCTCGCGCGCGGCCTGGCCGAGCTCAGCGCGGGCGCCTTCGATCCGACCGGCGCGCCGCTCTATCGCCTGTGGAGCGCGGCCCGCGAGGCGGGCCAGCTGCCCGACCCGGAGGACCTGGCCGAGGCCCGCGCGCGGGTCGGCTGGCGGCGTCTGACGATAAACCCCGGCGCTTCGACCGCCGAACTCGTCGAGGGCACCGAGCTCGACCTGGGCGGCATCGGCAAGGGCCTGGCCGCGGACGACCTGCTCGAGCTCCTGCGCGCCTTGGACGTGCCCAGCGCGCTGGTCGAGATCGGCGGCGATCTGGCCCTCGGCGATCCGCCGCCGGGCGAGCCGGGTTGGCGCATCCAGGCCGGCTCGGGCCGACCGGGAAGCCCCGGCGAGCTGCTCTATCTGGCCCATTGCGGCGTGGCCACCTCCGGCGACAGCGAACAGGCGCTCGAAATCGGCGGCCAGCGCCACAGCCACCTGATCGACCCCCAAAGCGGCGCCGCCATGACCCATGGCCGCACGATCACCGTGGTGGCCGAGACCGGCGCTTTGGCGGACGGCCTGGCCACGGCCTGCTCGGTGCTCGAACCGGCCGCGGCGCAGCAGCTCCTCGATCGTTTTCCGGGCGCCCTGTTCCTGCTCGAGACCGCGCCCGGGGCCGAAGCGCCCGCCTGGCGGCCCCTGTTCGACGGGCACAGCCTGGCGGGCTGGATCACCCGCGGCGGCCGCTACGACGGCGCCGCCTTGTGGAGCGTCGAAGACGGCGTCCTGGTGGGCCGCACCGACGCGGCCGGCGAAGGCGGCCTGATCTACACCGAAGAGCTGTTCTCCTCCTTCGAGATCGAATTCGACGTGGCCCTCGACTACCCCTTCGATTCGGGCCTGTTCGTGCGCATGCTGCCGCCCGGCGAAGCGCCCGAAGCGGCCGCTGCCCTGCCCTGGAGCGCGCCGCGCCCGCCGCGCGCCGACCTGAAGGGCGCCCAGGTGACCCTCGACCATCGCGAGGGCGGCGAGATCGCCGCGATCTACGCCGACGGCTTCCTGATGCACAACGAAGCCGCCGCGGCCCACTTCCGCCGCGGCGAATGGAACCGCGTGCGCTGCCGCGTGACCGGCTTCGACTTCCGCATCGAAACCTGGATCAACGGCGTTTCGGTGGGGGACTATCGCCTGCCCGCCGGCAGCCCCGGCTACGCGCCCTACGGCCGCATCGGCCTGCAGGTGCACCCCGCGGACCCGGCCCTCAAGGATCGGTGTGTGCGCTTCCGCGACATCCGCCTGCGCGAGCTGCCGCACTTCGATGCAGCGGACTGGAGCGGCTGGCAGGACCTGCTCGCCGGCGGCCTGGCGGGGCTCGAATTCAGCGGCGGCTCCGAGGGCTATCGCCTCGAGGACGGCATCCTGCGCGTGCCGTCCCAGGGCGGCGGCCAGGTCGAGACGCGCTCGCTGCACCAGGACTTCCGCATGCGCGCCGAGTTCCGCCTGGCGCGTTTGGCCAATTCGGGCCTGTTCCTGAGAGCTCTGAAGGGCGGCGCCAATCCGGCCTACTCGGGCCACGAGATCCAGCTGATCGACGACCTGCACTGGGGCCCCGAGACCGGCTCGCCGCTCCTGCCCTACCAAACCACCGGCGGCCTCTACGGCGCCTTCCCCCCGGGCCCCGCCAAGCGCTTCCACCCGCCGGGCCAATGGAACCTGCTCGAGGTGCTGATGCAGGGCCAGCGCCTGGCCGTGGCCCTGAACGGCCAAACCCTCTACGACCTGGACCTCTCCGTCCTCCCCGCCGACCCGCCCTTCCCCTCCCGCGCCCCCCGCGGCTTCCTCGGCTGGCAACGCTACGGCGCCCCCAACGTGACCCTGCCCTTCGCCCTCGAAGTCCGCCACTGGCACGTCCAAGACCTGCCAGCCGCCGAAT
>JBIKLM010000150.1:0-9152 GCA_044359835.1 Planctomycetota bacterium | reverse complement strand
GAAGCCGCACAGGCCGCCGGTCTGGCGCAGGGTCGGGAACATGCCGCGCCGGCCGGTGAGCACCTTGTGGGGGTAGCTCTGGTGGCTGGTGTCCAGCACCAGCCGGTCGCGGGTGAAGTCGAAGACGTGGTGCAGGGCCACGGTCAGCTCCACCACGCCCAGATTGCTGCCCAGGTGTCCGCCCGTGGACTGCACCGAATCCAGCAGGAAGCCGCGCAGCTCCTCGCACAGGGCCGGGAGGAGCTCGACCGGCACGGCGCGCAGATCGCCGGGTGAGCGGATGCCGTCCAGCAGGCTCGGACCCGGGACGGCGGAGAGCGGGGCGGCGGATTCGGGCCGGTTCGAACTCATGGGGGGCCGTGGCGGCCGAGGGAGCGCAGGATCTTAGCCCAGGAATTGGAGGCTTCCCCCGGGCTGCCGGGGGTTCGGGCCCAGCCCCGGCCCCGGCGCGCGCGACACCCGGCGTCGGCCGACGGTTGGGGCCTCCGGAGCCTCGCTGCGGGCGCCCCGCGAGCCTCGATCCGCAGCGGCCGCAGCGCATCGGTCCCCGCGAGCCCCGGAGACGCCCACAGGCCGAAGCAGGCCGGCCCCAAGCCCCGGCCAGCTCCCCAGGGCCCCATCTCGAGGCTGTGCGAAGGCCGAGCCGCTGCGGCCGCGGGCCCTCAACGACCGCGCGCCAGGAGCGCCAGCGGCAGGGCCATCAGCCAGGCCGCGGGCCCCCCGCGGGCCGGATCGGAGGCGGGCTGGCCAGCGAGCAGGGTCCGCGCGGCCTGGCGGGCCTCCTCGGCCGCCTGCTCGGCCTCCCGGCGGGCCTGCTCGAGCCCCAGGTGTTCGACCAGATTGTCCCGTCCGCGCTGCTGGTCCTTGCCGGGGGTCTTGCCGAGCTGCTCGGCGCTGGCGGTGCCATCGAGCACGTCGTCGATGGCTTGGAACAGGCGGCCCAGGGAACGTCCGAGGCGCCGCGCCTGCTCGAGGCGCTCGGCGGGGGCGCGGCCCCCCGGATCGGCGGCCAGGGCCCCGAGCACGAGGGCGGCTTCGAACAGGCGCCCGGTCTTGAGCGCGTGCATGTGGCGCACCCCCGCGAGCCCCGCCAGGCGATCGGCCGGATAGAGGTCCAGAACCTGTCCCCCGACCATGCCGGCCGCCCCGCTGGCCCGGGCCAGCTCCAAGACCATCTCGCCCGCCCGCGGTCCGGCCTGCCCGAGCAGCTCGAAGGCCAGGGCCTGCAGGCCGTCCCCCACCAGGATCGCCAGGGCCTCGCCGAAGACCACGTGGCAGGTGGGCCGGCCGCGGCGCAGGTCGTCGTCGTCCATGGCCGGCAGATCGTCGTGCACCAGGCTGTAGGTGTGCAGGCACTCGAGGGCCAGGGCCGGGCGCTGGGCCGCCTCGGCGCTGCCGCCCAAGGCCTGACAGGTCCACAGGGTCAGGATCGGGCGCAGGCGTTTGCCCGGACCCAACAGGGCGTAGCGCAGGGCCTCGGCCAAACGCGTGGGGATCTGCTCACCCCCGGGGCGAGCGGGGTCCTGGGCGCCCTCGAGCAGCGCCGTGAGGGCCGACTCCACCGAGCGGCGCGCTTCGACGAGGGCCGCTTCGACCTCCGGGCCCGCGCCGGCCGCGCGCCCCGCGGCGGGGCTGCGCGCGGCCTCTGGTGTCGCGCCGTCGCCCCCGGACGGCGCCGGGTCAGCGCCCGATCCGACCGCCTTCGGGGCCGGCCCCTCCGTCTTCGGCCGAGCTCCCGCAGCACCGAGGCCCGGTTTCCCGGCGGGGTCGCCGGAAGGAACGCTCAAGGGCGTTCCCCCGGGGTGCTCGGATCCTCCTCCTCGGCGGCGGCCAGGGCGGCCCCATCGGGATCCGCGCCGAAGGGGGTCAAGGCCCCATCGGCCGCCGAGAGCTCCTCGACCCGCGCGCGGAAGCGCTCCAGGGTCGAATGGCAGCCCTTGAGCAGCTGCACGCCCTGCTCGTAGCGCGAGATGGCCTCTTCGAGGCCCAGATTGCCGGATTCGAGCTCGCGGACCAGGGCTTCGAGGCGCTCCAGGCGCTGATCGAAGGGCTGCTCGGAACTCGGGGAAGCCTCGGACTCGGCCGGAGGGGGCGCGGAGCGGCGTGCCATGCTCGAAGTTTAACCGAGCGCGGCGGGGGCCGAGCTTCCGCACGGCGGGCCTCGATCCCGATAATCGGGGCGCATGGCGAAGCAGTCCCCCCAGATCGCCCCCCCGAGCCTCGACTGGAAGCCCACCGAAGACCTGCCCCGCGAAGGGACGACCCTGGCGGCGGTGGACCTGGGCTCGAACAGCTTCCACCTGGTGATCGCCCGCTGGACCGCGGGCCAGCTGCAGGTCCTCGACCGCCTGCGCGAACCGGTGCGCTTGGCGGAGGGCCTGGACGAGACCCGCCACATCGCCGGACCGGCCCTGCGGCGCGCGCTCGAGTGCTTGTCGCGTTTCGGCCAGCGCCTCAAGGGGCTCTCCGGCGAGGACGTGCGCGCGGTCGGCACCAACACCCTGCGCCGCGCCAAGGACACGCGCGCCTTCGTGCGCAAGGCCCAGGCGGCCCTGGGTTTCCCGATCGAAGTCCTGCCCGGCGCCGAGGAGGCGCGCTTGATCTACCTCGGCGTGGCCCACGACCTGGCCGACGACGGCGGCCGACGGCTGGTGATCGACATCGGCGGCGGCAGCACCGAACTGGTCATCGGCGAGCGCTTCAAGCCCCTGGCCGCGGAGAGCCTCTCGATGGGCTGCGTGTCCTTCAGCGAGCGCTATTTCGAAGATGGCCGCCTGACCGTGCGCAACTTCGAGCGCGCCGGCGTGGCCGCGCGCGGCGAGCTGGTGACCCTGCGCCAGCGCTTCCTAGAGCTCGGTTTCGAGGACGCGGTGGGCTCCTCGGGCACGGCCAACGCCCTGGAGGCGATCCTGATCGCCGAGGGCCTCAGCGACAGCGGCATCACCCGCCGCGGGCTCGAACGCCTCGAGCAGCGCCTGATCGAGGCCGGCGACCTGGCCACCCTGGAGCTCGAAGGCCTGACCGAGGACCGCCGCCCGGTGTTGCCCGGCGGCCTGACGATCCTGCTGGCGGCCTTCCGCGTGCTGGGCCTCGAGCGCATGCGCACCTCGGCCCAGGCCCTGCGCGAGGGCCTGCTCTACGACCTGATCGGGCGCATCCACCACCACGACATCCGCGACCAGACGATCGCGCAGCTCGAGGAGCGCTTCCACGTCGATCGAGGCCAGGCCGGCCGCGTGGCCGACACCGCCCTGGCGTTCCTGGCCGACTGCCACAGCGCCTGGAGCCTCGAGCGCGAGCGCACCGCCCAATTCCTGACCTGGGCCGCGCGCTTGCACGAGATCGGGCTGGCGATCCGGCACTCTGGCTACCACAAACACGGCGCCTACCTGCTAGAGAACTCGGACCTGCCCGGCTTCTCGGCGGACGACCAGCGCTTCCTGGCGCTGCTGGTGCGCTCCCACCGGCGCAAGCTGACCGCCAACCAGTTCGCCGAAGCCGCGCCCCTGCACGCCCGCCAGGGGCTGCACATGGCCGTGCTGCTGCGCCTGGCGGTGTTGCTCAACCGCGACCGCGGGGCCACGCCCCTACCGACGCTTGTCTTGAGCCCCGCGCGCAGCCAGCTTCGGCTTCGTTTTCCGGACGGCTGGCTTGCGGCCCACCCGCTGGCCCTGGCCGACCTCGGCGACGAGGCCGCCCTGCTCGACGACATCGGCTTTCGCCTCGAGTTCCGCTGAGCCCGCGGGCCGGCGCTCCTTGGGCCGATCGATGCGCTCCGAGAGCTTTTCGAGCAGCTCGAGCTGCATCGAAACCGGCTTGTCGCCGGCCTTGACACGCCGGTAAGAGCCGTCGGGCTGCATGGCCCAGGCCTGGGCATCGTCCAGCAGCGCCAGCTCGATCGTCTCGGTCAGCACCCGGCGGCGCAGATCCTTGTCCTCGATCGGGAAGCAGGCCTCCACGCGCCGGAAGAAGTTGCGGAACATCCAGTCGGCCGAGCTGGCGTAGACCAGCTCCTCGCCGGCCGCGTGGAAGTAGTAGACGCGATGGTGCTCGAGGAAGCGCCCGATCACCGAGCGCACCCGGATGCGCTCCGAGATGCCCGGCAGACCCGGCCGCAAGCAGCAGGCGCCGCGCACGACCAGGTCGATCTCGACGCCGGCCATCGAGGCCGCGTAGAGCGCTTGGATGATGCCCGGCTCGGTCAAGGAGTTCATCTTGGCGGCGATGCGCGCCGGACGCCCGGCGCGGGCCTCCAGAGCCTCGGCTTCGATGCGCTCGACCAGGGTGCGCTGCAGGGTGAAGGGCGCCTGCATCAGCTTCGAGAGGCGCCGCACCCGGCCCATGCCGGTCAGCTGGCTGAACAGATTGTGCACGTCCTCGCCGATCTCGGCGTCGCAGGTCAAGAGCCCGAGGTCGGTGTAAGCCCGTGCCGTGCCCGGATGGTAGTTGCCGGTCGAAAGGTGCACGTAGCGCTTGAGGCGGCGCCCTTCGCGGCGCACCACCAAGAGCAGCTTCGCGTGGGTCTTGTAGCCCACGATGCCGTACACCACGTGCACGCCGGCCTCCTGCAGGCGCGTGGCCAGGTCGATGTTGGCGGCCTCGTCGAAGCGCGCGCGCAGCTCGACCACCGCGGTCACGTCCTTGCCCGCCCGCGCGGCTTCGATCAGCAGGTCGACCAGCACCGACTGCTTGCCGGTGCGATACAGCGTCTGCTTGATCGCCAACACGGCGGGATCCTTGGCCGCCTGGCGCAGGAACTCGATCACCGTGCCGAAGGACTGGTAGGGATGGTGCAGCAGCAGGTCGCCCTTGCGCAGCAGGGCGAACAGGTCGCCGCCGGACTCGACGCGCTTGCTGTTGCCCGGCACGAAGCTCGGGTACTTGAGGTCCGGGCGGTCGATCTCGCGGTAGATCGACTCCAGGCGGTGCAGGTTGACCGGTCCGTGGACCCGATAGAGGTCCTGGCTGGTGAGCCCGAATTCCGCCAGCAGGAAATCGGCCATCTCCTGGGGGCAGGTATTGGCCACCTCGAGGCGCACGGCGCTGCCGAAATGGCGCCGCGGCAGCTCGCCTTCGAGGGCCTGCAGCAGGTTGTCGACCTCTTCCTCTTCGACCCACAGATCGCTGTTGCGGGTGACGCGGAACTGGTAGCAGCCCAGCACGCTCATGCCCGGGAAAAGCTCGCCGATGTGGGCGTGGATGATGCTCGAGAGCAGCACGTAGGTCCACTGGCGCTTGCCGGTCTGGCGGGCCAGCGGGATCAGGCGCGGCAGCGAGCGCGGCACGTTCACCACCGCGACGCCGGCGCTGCGTCCGAAGGCGTCCTGGCCCTCCAGGGAGACCAGGAAGTTGAGCGACTTGTTGAGCACGCGCGGGAAGGGGTGCGCCGGGTCGATCGCCACCGGGGTCAGCACCGGAGCCACCTCGCGCAGGAAGTAGCGCCGCGCCCAAAGGGCCTGGCGCTCGTTCCATTGCTCGCGCATCGGGATCTGGATGTCCTGCAGGGCCAGGGCCGGCAGCAGCACGTTGTTGAGCGCGGCGTACTGGTCGGCCACCAGCTGGTGGGCCTTCTCGGAAACGCGCGAGAGCAGCTCGCGCGGCGGGATGCCGTCCGCGGCGCCCGGCAGGGCCAGCCCGAGTTCGAGCTGCTGCTTGAGCCCCGAGACGCGGATCTCGAAGAACTCGTCCAGGTTGGTCGAGCAGATCGTCAGGAAACGCAGGCGCTCGAGCAGCGGCGTGCGCTCGTCCAGGGCCTGCTCGAAGACCCGCCGGTTGAACTCGAGCAGCGACAGCTCCCGGTTGATGTAGAGCTCGGGGCGCGCCAGATCGAGGTCGTTCTGCGGACTCATGGCGAAGGACGCGGGGCGGGAGCCTGCGGGCAGGGGTCAGAGTCTCTCAGGAAATCGACGGGGAGCGGCGCATCCAGGGCCTGTGACCGCCGGAAAACGGTCCAGGAGCAGCGGATCGGCCGGATCTGGGGCAGGGCTTCGGCGGGCGCCGAGACCGCCGACCCATCAATGGGCGTGATCGCCGCGGCCCTCGCGGGAACCGCTGTCGGCCAGGGCCGCCAGCAGGCCTTCGGTGCTGGGCAGGTCCGGGAACGGGCCTTCGGCGCTGGGCGGCAGGGCGGCGGCCGCCAGGGCCGCCCCCAGGGCCCGCTCGACGCGCCGCCCCTCGGCCAGGGCTGCGCACAGGACCGCGCTGAAGACCGCCTGGCGCAGGGCCGGCGCCAGTCCGGGCTGGCCAGGCGCGGGAGCCTCGGCCTCGAAGAAGCGCTCCCCGTCGAAGAGCGTGGCCCCGCGGGGACCGAGCACCACCGAGCGGCCCGGTCCGAAGGCGCCCAGGCGCCGGAGCAGTCCCTTCTGGCTCAGGCGCTCCTCGCTGGAGCGCGCCGCCTGCCCGGCTTCCGCCTCGCCCGCCAGCAGCAGGTTGGCCTCGGCCAGGGCGGTCGGCGGCACCTCACGGCCCGGCGCCAAATGCAGGGCCAGGAGGCGCTGGTCGCCGCGGCACAGCTCGAGGGCCTCGAGCAGCTCCGCATCCGGCAGCTCGAGGGTCAGCAGCAGTCCGTCCCCCACCGTTTCGGCGGCCAGGGTGGGCCGCAGCTCGCCCGGCTCCTCGTCCTCGTCCTCGGCGGTTTCAAAGGGCAGGGGCGGGGTGTGGCCCGCTGCCGGGGAGAGCAGGAAGGGCGCCACCTGGATGCCCTCGCCGACCAGCGGCGCACGCAGCTCGGGGCAGCACTCCCGCGGCAGCACCCCGCAGACGTAGCGCACCGAACAGCCGAGGCGCGTCAGCACCACGGCCAGGGCGGCCCCCAGGCCGCCCGTCAGGGGCTCGGCCTCGGGCTCCTCCGGGGCGCCTGGGAGGGAGTAAAGCGCCCCGACCACGGTGAAACGGTGGCTCATGCGGGGCCGCTCTGGCGGGCGGGGTGCGGGGCGCGGGCGTGGGCCCCCCGGAGGGTAGAGGCGGCTCCGACTGGGACCGGTTTCATGCCTGCCCCCAAGCGAACTCGAGGTCGATGGCCACGTCCGGGTGCAGGCTTTGGTGCACCGGGCAGGTGTGGGCGGCGCGCTCGAGGGTGGTGCGGGCGCGCTCGTCCAGGGTCGGCAGCTCGAGGCGCACCCGCAGGCGGCCGATGCGGCGCACCGGGGACTGGACCATCTCCTTGATCACCCGGGCCCGCGAGCCCGCCAGGTCCCAGCCGTGGCGCTCGGCGGTGATGCCCATCACGGTCAGCATGCAGCTGCCCAGGGCCGTGGCCACCAGGTCCGTGGGCGAGAAGGACTCCCCGCGCCCGTGGTTGTCGACCGGCGCGTCGGTGTGCAGGGTCGAACCCGAGGGGGCGTGGCGCGCCTGGCAGCGCAGCCCGGGGGTGTACTGGACGTCGATCTGGACCATGGGGGTCGGCGAAGAGAACGGCGGGCCAGTGTAGGCCCTGGGGCGCCCGGCCGCTCCCCGGCCCGGCGGGGCCGGGCCAGGGCCGGCACCCCGACCGCTACCCTCTTGGCCCTGCCCGCCCGTCCCCTCCCTCCGCCCCCGCGCCCGATGAGCCCCCAATCCGAGGCCCCCCACCGTCCCCTGACCGGCCGCCGGGCCCTGATCACCGGCGCCTCGGCGGGCATCGGCGCCGCGGTGGCCGCCGCCTTCCATGCGGCCGGCGCCGAGGTGCTGCTGCTGGCGCGCCGCAAAGAGCGCCTCGAAGCCCTCGTCGCGGCCCTGCCCGGCGCCCGGGCCATCGAAGCGGACGTGCGCGACCCGGCCGCCCTGGCGCGCGCCGCCGAGGGCCAGCGCGTCGACCTGCTGCTGGCCAACGCCGGGCTGGCGCGCGGCGTGGCCCCGATCCACGAGTCCAGCCCTGAGGAGTGGGCCGAGATGTTCGAGACCAACGTCTTCGGCGTGCTCGGCGCCGTGCGCGCCTGCCTGCCCTGGATGCTCGAGCAGGGCCGCGGCGACGTGGTGCTCCTCGGCTCCGTGGCCGGGCGGGCGGTCTATCCCGGCGGCAGCGTCTATTGCGCCTCCAAACACGCCGTGGCCGCCCTCTACCAGGCCCTGCGCGAAGACGCCGGCGGCCGCGGCGTGCGCTTCACCACCGTCGACCCGGGCATGGTCGAGACCGAATTCAGCCAGGTGCGCTTCCGCGGCGACGAATCCCGCGCCGCCGCGGTCTATCGCGGCTTCCAGCCCCTGACCCCCGCCGACATCGCGCGCACGATCCTGTTCGCGGTCACCCAACCGCCCCACGTCAACATCGGCGAAATCGTGATGTGGCCCTCCGCCCAAATCAGCGTCACCCGCGTCAACCGCCAGAGCTGCTGACCGCTAACGCAGGCGGCCCCAATCCACGCTCGAAGGCGAAACGGAGCCATGGGCCAAGCTTGAAGCGGTGAGTCTCGCTGTGACCAAAGGCGCCCGGCGTCGCAGACCACACGGAGACCGAGGCGGTGGGCCTGCCGCCCAGGGCCGCAAAGCCTCCGGATCCGCTGAGTTCAAGCGGAGCCAAGGGGACTCGGTCTCGGCGCTGGGTCTGACTCTGGATCTCCAAGCCGGGGGACTTGCGGCTGCTTTCTCAAGCTCCACAGGGGTGGCGCCGATCCGCGTGAATTCCAGAAACGTTGAACTATTTGAAACTCTCTGGAAATCGTCTGAAAACGCGGAGCGGATGTAGAGGGCGGGGGTCGGGATGAAATCGGGCAGGCTGCTCCTCGATGCGAGAACGAACGCGAGGGTGTCGGAGAGGGCCTTACAAATCGTGTGCCAGATCAGGGATGGCCCTGGGGTGGGAATCGGACGAGCTCGTGGGGCGGGGGAGCGGGCGTTTGGGTCGGGGGCCGTTGGGCTGGTGGGACTCACGGATTGCGGGGAATCAGCGAAGATGGGGGTCGTCTCCCGATCCCGGGGCATCGGTTTCGATCGACCCGGTCCACGTCCATCCACTTTCTGCTTGCCATGAAGATTCGACTTGTCGCTGCGGCGATGTTGACCCTGCTGAGCTCCGCTCCCGCCGTGTTCGGCCAGACCACCTGGACGGTCGCGCCCTCGGGGCCGGCGGATTTTCCGTCGGTGGCGGCGGCCCTGCCGGTCGTGGCCGCGGGCGATGTGCTGCTGATCGCTCCCGGCGACTACGGCTCGGTGACGATCACCAAGTCCCTGACGCT
>JBIKLM010000582.1:0-2502 GCA_044359835.1 Planctomycetota bacterium | reverse complement strand
CACCCTCCGGCCGCCGCAGGCGGCCCTAAAAAAATGCCGAACTGCCCGGGTGGGCGGCTCGGGCAGTTCAGCTCGGCCAGGGCAGGTCGCCGCGGGCGGTGGCCGCCAGGGCCGCTTCGACCTGCTCGAAGGTCTCCTCGCGGATGAAGCGCTTCGAATCCTCGAGGCCGCGGGCGGCGTAGCGGGCGCGCAGGGCTGGATCGTCCAGCAGCCGCCGGATCGCGGCCGCCAAACCGGCATCGTCGCCCGGCTGCACCAGCAGGCCGTTGTGCTCGTGGGTCACCACCTCGGGATTGCCGCAGACGCCTGTGGCGATGATCGGCGTGCCCAAGGTCTGGACTTCGATCAGGGTGTGCGAGAGCCCCTCGTACTCGGAGTTGAGCACGAACACGTCCGCGGCACGGATCAGGCGCGGGATGTCTTTGTGGGGCACGTTGCCGAGGAACCGGGCGCGCTCGCCGAGGCCCAGCTGCTGGGCCAGACGCTTCCATTCCTGCTCCATTTCGCCATCGCCGGCGATCAGCAGCACCACGTCCTCCGGCAGCTTGGCCAGGGCGCGCAGGATGCCGTCCACGCGCTTCCAGCCCATCAAGCGGCAGATGGTCAGGACATAGCGCTGGCCGCGCGGCAGGCCGAATTTCTGCTGGGCTTCGGCCTGGGTTTCGGTCATGTCGGAGGGTTTGGCGCCGTGGTGCGCGTTGTGGATGCGCTGCACCTTGCGCCCGGGCACGCCGTAACGCTCGACGAGGATCCCGCGCAGGAATTCCGAGCAGGCGATGATGTGCTGGACCCGGTTCCACCAGTGTTTTTGCAGCCGGCGCACCAGCTTGACGCGCCAGTCGTATTCCTTGGTCTCGAACACGACGATGTTGTCGCCGCCGATCCAGCCCTTGCGATGGGTGATCTCCCAGGCCCCGTCGACCATGATGCGGATCGCCGTGGGCACGCCGCGCAGGCGCGCGGCCCAGACGTGCAGCAGGGCCAGGTGTTCCTGGATGTAGACCACGTCCTGGCCCTTGGCCTCCTTCCAGACGCGGAAAAAGGCCTTGAGGTAGCGCACCGCCAGCCCCCCGCGGGTGATCGCGATCACCGGGAAGGGATAGCCCTTGGGCTCGGGATCCGAGCAGAAGGCGACGACCTTGACGCTGTGGCCGCGCTCGGTCAGGAAGCGCCCCAGGCTGGGCACGTAGACCGCCGGGCCGCCCAGGTCGGGCGGGAAGACCGGCGAGGTCAGCAGGACCTTGAGCGGCCGGACCGCGGGAAGCGCGGCGCTGCGGCGCTGCGCCGGGCTGGCCTCAACGGGGGCCATCCGAGGTCGCTCCCTGCTTGCTCTCGTTGAAGGCGAACAGGCGCTGGCTGTCGCTGCGCTCTCCCTCGATGGCCCCCAGCACCTCGGGGGTGATGTCGCCGGTCGGGTAGTCGCCGTTGAAGCAGGCGTTGCAGAACTTCTGGATGCGCGGGTTGTCGGCCCGGGCGCATTCGTTCATCGCTTCGCGATCCAGGTAGATCAGGTAGTCGACCTCCAGCTCGGTGGCGACCTCGGCGCGGGTGCGGCCGGCGGCCACGAACTCGGTCTTGCTGGCCATGTCGATCCCGTAGGGGCACGGCGAGATCAGCGGCGGGCTGCAGGAGGCCAGGTAGACCTTGCGAGCGCCGGCTTCGCGGGCCATGCGCACGATGCGGCGCGCGGTGTTGCCGCGCACGATCGAATCGTCGACCAGCAGCACGTCCTTGCCAGCGAATTCGGCGTCGATCGTGTTGAGCTTGCGGCGCACGGAGGTCCGGCGCGAGCTCTGGCTGGGCATGATGAAAGTGCGGCCGATGTAGCGGTTCTTGACCAGGCCTTCGCGGTACGGGACGCCCAGGGCCTGGGACATGCCCATGGCCGCGTCGCGCGAAGAGTCCGGGATCGGGATCACCACGTCGGGAGTCGGGGCCCCTTCGCGCCGCCATTGCCGGCCCAGGGCGTCGCCGAAGCGCACGCGGGTGCGATAGACCGACATGCCGTCGAGCAGCGAGTCGGGGCGCGCGAAATAGACCAATTCGAAGATGCAGGGGCGGTGCGGCTTGTCGCCCACCTGCCGGCGGATGACCTCGCGCTCGGCACTGATGAAGACGGCCTCGCCAGCGTTCAGGTCGAATTGCTTCTCGTAGCCGGTCACGTCCAGCACCACGCTCTCGCTGGCGAAGGCGAACCAGCGCTGGCCCTCGTCTTCGCGGATCCCGAAGCAGATCGGCTTGATGCCGTAGGGATCGCGGAAGGCGACCAGGCCGACGTCGGGCAGGGCGGCGACCACCGAATAGGCGCCGCGGACCTCGCGATAGACGGCGGCGACCGCGTGGAAGATGTCGTCGGCTCCGACCTTGACGCCGGGACGGATGCGCTCCTGCAGGGCGCGCACGAACACGAACAGGATGATCTCGAGGTCGCAGGAGGAATTCAGGCGCGTGCCGCTGCTGTGGAAGTGCTCGCGCTTGAGCTGCATGAAGTTGGTCACGTTC
>JBIKLM010000581.1:0-2509 GCA_044359835.1 Planctomycetota bacterium | reverse complement strand
CGCAGTCTCGATGATACCCAGGCGCCCGGAACGGCCAAGGTCCGGCCGACACCCCCTCGAGCGAGGTCCCTCTGACGCCCCGCGCCGCCGGCGCGGATCGGCCGATCGTTCGAGCTCGGTTCCTCGGCCCCGGGCTGGAGCGGCCCGGAGGCCGGGGAGGACAAGGCGCGGGCCGCCCCCACGCGAGCGCCGGCTGCGCCGCCCCGCTTCCCGGGGCCGGATCGCAACTCCGTGAGGCCCGCAGACGGCGAGCGCTCGCCAGCGATCCTCCGCGGGATCAACGTGGTCAGAGCCTGGGAAAAAATCGGCGCGCAGCGACGATCCCAGACTCTGTGGCCGCCGGATGGCGGCCCAAAGGCATGCTGACAGGCTGGTCTGACGGCTCGGGCGCAGCCCGAGTCGATTTTTTTCTCAGCCTGTCAGAGGCTGGGAAAAAATCGGCGCGCAGCGACGATCCCAGACTCTGTGGCCGCCGGATGGCGGCCCACAGGCATGCTGACAGGCTGGTCTGACTGCTCGGGCGCAGCCCGAGCCGATTTATTTTTTCAGCCTGTCAGTTCCCTGCGCGATGCGGGCCTGTGCGACGCGGCCGGGTCTCGGCCCAGCCCGCGCAACGCCGGCTCATGGCTGGCCGAGGCAGATCGAGACGTTGTGGCCGCCGAAGCCCAGGGAATTCGACAGCGCGTTGCGCACGCGCAGCCGGCGGCCGGTGCGCGGCACGTAATCGAGGTCGCAGGCCGGATCGGGCGTGGTGTAGTTGCGGGTCGGGTGCACGGCGCCGTGGTGCACGGACAGGGCCGTGGCCACCAGCTCGACCGCGGAGGAGGCCCCCAGCAGGTGGCCGATCATCGACTTGGTCGAGCTGATCGCCAGGCGCCGCGCGTGGTCGCCGAAGACGCGCTTGATCGCCGTGGTCTCGATCGCGTCGTTGTATTCGGTCGAGGTGCCGTGGGCATTGATGTAGTCGACCTGATCGAAGGCCACGCCGCCGGTGCGCAAGGCCAGGGACATGGCCCGGGCCGGGCCGCCGCCGTCCTCCTTGGGAGCCGTGATGTGGAAGGCGTCGTCGGTCGAGCCGTAGCCCTTGACCTCCGCGTAGATCCGCGCGCCGCGCCGCTTGGCGTGTTCGTACTCCTCGAACAAGAGGATGCCGGCCCCGTCCCCCATCACGAACCCGTCGCGGTCCTTGTCGAAGGGCCGCGAAGCGGCCGCCGGATCATCGATGCGCGTGGAGAGGGCCTTGGCGGAGGCGAAGCCGGCCAGGGACAGGGGCGTGGTGGCGGATTCGGCACCGCCGGTCAGCACCAGGTCCGCCTCGCCCGAGCGGATCGCCATCAGCGCCATGCCGATCGCGTGCCCGGAGCTGGCGCAGGCGCTGGAGGTGGTGAACACCGTGCCCATCAGCCCGTGGCGGATCGCCAGCTGGCCGGAGACGGCATTGGCCATGATCTTGGGGATGAAGTGCGGGCTGACCCGGCGGGCGCCGCGCTCGATCATCACCAGGTGCTGCTCTTCGATACCGGTGATCCCGCCGATGCCGGTGCCCACGATGCAGCCAAAGCGCTCGCGCTGCTCATCGCCCAGGGAACGCGGATCCAGGCCGGCGTCTTGGAAGGCCTCATCCGAGGCCTTGATCGCGTACATGGTGAACGGATCGAGTTTGCGGAACTCCGGCGCGGCGAAATCCTTGGTCGGGTCGTAATCCACGTGCCCCGAAATGTTCACCGGCAGGTTGGACGCGTCGAAGAACTCGATCTTGCGGATGCCGTTCTCGCCCTCCAGCATGCGCGGCCAGGAGGTCTTGACGTCGGCCCCCAGGGCGTTGACGGTGCCGAGACCGGTGATGACGACTCTGCGCATGGGCGTGTCCAACGCGGTTGGATCCGGTGTGGAGGGAGTGGATCGGCAGACGCGACGGTCTGCCTCGGACCGCTGACTCTAACAAGCTCGAGCCCTGTCCAGCCCCGGGCCGACCTGTGAGGCTCCCCTGGGCAGCCTGGCCAACGCTGGCACCTGGAACCGCACCACGCTCCTCGGTTCCGAATTCGGTCGAAAGTGGCGCCGCAGCGGGCCCAGGCACGGGAGCGCGACGCCTGGATCGGAGCTCCCTCGATTCCAGCCCCCTCGATCAACATAGCCCGGGGCGCACGCGGCGCCCGGAGCCCCCCGGGGGACCGCAAGCAAGGCCCCCTGGCGTCCGCGCGACAGCAGACCAGCCTGCGAGATCCCGGGCTGCTCGGAGGGTTGGATCTGCGCGCAGCGACAGTCGCGGCTTCCCTAGCCGCAGCATGGGCCGCCCGAGGGCTTTCCAGGAGCAACCACCGCCGGTCGGGCTCGGCCCGGGACGGTCCGCGCTCGGATCGTCACACCGGGCCGCCGACCCTGTCTGAAGGCGGGATCAGACCTTCTTCGAGATGTAGTCGATGGCGTTGCCGACGGTCTGGATCTTCTCCGCGTCCTCGTCGGGGATCGAGATCTCGAACTCGTCTTCGAACTCCATCACCAGCTC
>JBIKLM010000579.1:0-2514 GCA_044359835.1 Planctomycetota bacterium | reverse complement strand
CGAGCATGGGGGCCACGTTGGCGAGCAGGGCGATATAGCCGATCTTCTGGTGCAGCTTGATCGACTCCTCGTCGCCCATCTCGCCCATGGCGGTCTCCATCACGTCGAAGCCGTGGCCCAGCTTGGCCAGGCCCGCGCCGGTGACCCGGCTGAAGAAGTTGGGGTCCTCCTCGCACAGCGTCATGGCTTCCTGGTACTCGCCCTCGTCGAACAGGGCTTGGACCTCGTCGATCATCTCGGGCGGGGCCAGCTTCTCGCGCTTCAGGGTCACCCAGGCCTCGATCACCAGGGCCAGGCCGACCACCGATAGGGCGACGATGACCCAGCCGATGAATCCCGAGGCCACGATCAGGCCGCCCACGGACATGTCGCCGCTCTTGGGGGCGCTGCCCTGGGCCAGGGCCAAGCTCGGCAGGACCAGCGCCGTGAGCAGTCCATGCAGGCCGCGCTGAAGGGGACGGAAGGGGAGGAGGGATCCGAAGCGCATGAGGGGTTCCAGGGGGTCGCCGGGGATTTCGCGGCGGAGCTCCGTAGGGCGGAGTCGCGCGCGGGTGTCCGCGGGTTCGGCTAGGGGTGGGGGGGACGGTCGGCGGCAGCGCCGGACTCGAACGGTCGCGGTCGGCCGGGCAGCCTCTCGGGAGATCCCGAGGGCTTGGGGTCCGGATCGCGGGGGCGGGCCGGCCTTGTGTGAAGGGCCTCTAGGGTGGCGGGGGCGAGGCGGCCGCGCAACCGCGGACTCGCCGCAGATTTTTTTTGGCGGCGGCAGCCTTGGCGGGCTCACACCGCAGGCCCTACCCGCCGCGGTGCGCCTTGGCTACGTTTCAGGCGGCTGGGCTCGGGCGGCGCCGGCGCCGGCGCCCCGGCCGGGGTCGATCGGAAGCCAGCGTGACTGCCTGCGGCGGAGCTGCGGGGGGCGCGGGGTGCGAGCCCGCTCGGCCCGCCCCTCCGGCATCCGGTGGCTGTCGATCCGTCCGGGCGACCGGCCCCCGGCCGCCGGTCGGCGGCCAGGGCCGAGGGCCGGGCCGAGGGCAGGGCGCGCGGCCGGGCGCGCGGCCGGGCGCGCGGCCGGGCGCGCCCGGCGATCCGCGGCGCCCCCGGGCGTGGCGGTTCAGAGGCGCTTGGCCAACTCGAGGCCCCGCCGGGACGCAGGCGTCGTGCCGTACAGGCGGCCCAGGCTGTCCAGCCAGCGGCGGGCCTGCTCCTTCGAGTTCGATTCGGCCAGCTCCAGGGCACACCAGGCCTGCCCGGCGAGGGCCCGGCCCAGGAATTCGGGCTGGTCCGCGCCGGTGGCAAAGGCCCGCGCGAAAGCCACACGGGCTTCGCGCCACTCGCCCTGGGCCGCGTGGCTTTCCCCCAGGCCCACCAGGGCCACGGTGCGCTGCAGCAGGTCGGAGGGCTTGGCGCCATCGACCGCGGACTTGAAGAAGGTCTTGGCCTGGCTGGCCTTCTTGTCCGCCAGGAGCGCGAAACCCTCGAGCTGCGACGCCCCTTGGGCCAGGGCCTCGAGCCGGCCGCGCCGCGGATCGTCCGCGGCCAGCTCGGCCAAGGCGGCCGGCAGAGCGGTCTCGAGGGCCTTGGCCAGCTTGCGGGCCCCAGCCACGTCGCCGGCGTCCAGCTTGGCCAGGGATCCGAGCCAGCCGGAGCGCAGACACTCGACCAGGTCGTAGCCCGGGTTGGTGGTGGCGCCTTGCAGCTCGCCGAACAGGGCCTCGTAGCGCTTGCCGGCCTCGCCGGCCTGGTTCGAGAGCCACAGGGCCCGGGCTTCCAGGCTGCGGATGGCCGGCAGCTCCCGGGAATCGCTCTGGCTCGCGGTGAAGCGCCCCGCGTCGATCGCCAGGGCGGCGAAATCCCCTTCGCCGCGCCCGGCGAGCCGCAGGCCCGCTTCGAGGGCCAGGGCCCCGGCGGCGGCTTGCACAACCTTCGAGGCCCCGCCATCGGCGGCCACCAGGCGGAAGCTGCTGACCGCGTTGGCGTAGTCACCGCTCTGGAGGAGCCGCTGGCCCTCTTCGTAACCGGCGGGCACCTCCCCGATGGTCAGGCGCACCACCCGGTCGCTGGCCACGCTGCGCTCCTTGCCGTCGACCTCGATCAGGACTTCGCGCAGGGTCGCCGCCAGGATCCGGCCGCTCAGCATGCTGGTCCCGCCGCGGGCGTCGCGGATCATCAGGGTGTCGGGCCGCTCGGCCTGGGCGCTCGAGAGCACGGGGACCGGGTCGAACCGAGCGGCGCTCGCCGCGGCCGGTGCAGCCGGCGCAGCCAGCCAGAGGAGCAGGGCAGCATGCGGCAACAGGACCAGACCAGAGCGGCGGGCGTGGAGCATCGGAGGACCGGGAACTGGGGGAGAGGGGCGCGCGCGGCGCGCGGGCCGAGGGCCGGCCTCCGTCGGCGCGGGAGCGCAGCGGCAGGCCGGCAGCCTGGGGAGGTCGCGCTTAGGGATCGGAGCCGGAGATCGGCGCGGTGCGCCGATCGCGGTCTCTGTGCCCGCCGGATGGCGGGCCATGGGCATATTGACAG
>JBIKLM010000149.1:0-9243 GCA_044359835.1 Planctomycetota bacterium | reverse complement strand
AAGCCGTATTTGGTGCGCTTGACGCCTTTTGGGGGGCTGCCGCGGCCGCGGCAGCCCGTTCCAGGACTGACCTTCGCGGGGGAGGTGGTCGAGGTCGGTCCGGGCGTGGGGGAGCTGGAGCCCGGTAGCGCCGTTTTCGGCGAGGCTCCCGGTGCCCTGGCCGAGTTCACGTTGGCAAAGCCGAAGCACCTGGCGCGCAAACCCGCGGCGCTGACCTGGAATCAGGCGGCGACGGTGCCCTGGGGTTTGGCTCCGTGGCTGGGCCTGGTCGAGCTGGGGCGGGTCGCGCAGGGGGAGGAGGTTTTGATCCTCGGGGCCTCGGGCGGCGTGGGCACCTGGGCGGTGCAGATCGCTCGATCGCGCGGTGCGCGGGTCACGGCGGTGTGCAGCGGGCGCAATCGCGAATTGGTGCTGGGGCTCGGCGCCGAGCGGGTCGTGGACTACACCAGCGCGGATCCCCTCGGGGAGGCGGGGCGCTACGACCTGGTTTTCGACGCCATCGGCGATCGCTCGATCGCCGCGTGCACGGGTGTCCTGCGTCCGAAGGGGCGTTATGTGTGCTGCTCCGGCGCCGGCAACGTGCTGTGGGGCCCCCTCGGTCGCATGCTGGCCATGGCCGTGCAGCGGCCCTTCCGCTCCGCAGAATTGCACTCGGTGATCGCGCTTTCACCCACTCCCCAACAGCTCGAAGGACTGGCTCAGTGGGTCGTTTCCGGCCAGCTGCGTCCCGTCATCGAACGCGTCTACAGCCTCGAAGAAGTCCCAGCAGCCCTGGCCCACGTGGCCACCCGCCGCACGCGCGGCCAGGTGGTCGTGGAGCTCCAGGGCTGCTGATGCCTCGCGGCGGGCGCCGACCAGAGGCTGGGAAGAACTCGGCGCGCAGCGCCGATCCCCGCCTCTGCGGCCGCCGGATGGCGGCCCAAAGGCATGCGGACAGGCTGGTCTGACTGCTCAGGCGCAGCCCGAGTCGATTTTTTCTCAGCCTGTCAACGCAGGTTCACGATGGCGGGCGGCCCCAGGTCCAGATGCGTCGCAGTGGCCTGCAGGTTTTGCTCCACCACGCCGAGGCCCTGGAGGCCGGGGTTGGAGGACAGGGTGGTTTGGGTTGTTGACTGTCCGTTGGCATCGAGCAGCGTGGTCTCCACGATCAGCAGGGTGGCCAGGTCCAGCAGGAGCGTGCCACCGATGCCGGGGATGGGGAGGGCCGGGCCCGAGGAAATCCACAGGGCGCGCAAGTGCACGCTGGCGGGCTCACCCTCGTATTGCACTGCCACCAATTGGCCCAGAAGGGGGGACGTGGGCACAAAGGCCAGGGATGGCAGGCGCCGGCCCAGGGTGACGAAGGAGGAGCTGGGGTCGACTGCGATGTTCGGGCCGGCGGACACCGTCGGGGCGCCAGCGCCGCCTTGGGTTAGCACGTCCGAGGCGAGCTCGGCAGACGACAGGTTCGCGAGCCGCAGGCCCGCTCCAGCAGCTCCCACCAGGCTCCCCTGGGCGGAGAGGTCTACCGCCGGGGCCCCTAGGAATTGGTTGTCCGTTCCGCCGGCGATGCGCAGGGTGCTGCCGCTGGCGTCGAGACCCGCGCCGCCGAAGGCCGGCAGCTGCACGGGCGGCAGACTGGCGCCCTTGCCCCCGCGTGCGATCGTGCGCGCCAGGTCCAATTCGGAATCCACGCTGGCGAGACCCGCTCCGCCGTTGCCGTTGACCGCGGACTGGAAGGGGAAGAGCGCGCGCCCGCCCTGGCCTTGGAATTCCGAAGAAGAGATCCACACGTTGGAGCGCAGGATGCGCGCGCCGGCGAGTCCGTTCAGCAGGTTCGCCGTGGCGCTGGCGGTGTAGAGCTCCGGGTTGGCGAGCACCCGGATCTGGTCGGCGATGACCTGGTTGCAGTCGAAGATCTCGAGCACGCCTGCCGGCTGGTTCGCGGGGCTCGGCGGCAGGTTGCCCAGGTCGATGCGCAGGGCGCTGAGCTCCAGGCGGCCCAGGTTCTGCTCCAAGCGCACGACGGGGCTCCAGGCGCTGACGGTGGTGCCGCCGGCTGCGCCCGTGAAGCCCAGGTCGCACACCCGCAGGCGCTGATCGGCGGGCAGTTGCCGCACCCAGAGTGCGGGCTTAGCGGGCAAAAAGGGAAATCCGAAGTTCGTGCGCACGGTGGTGCTGCCCGAACCGGCGCCGATCAGCTCGACGCCCTTTTGGATCAGCAGCTGCTCGTTGTAGAGCCCAGCCGCCACGAAGATGCGATCTCCGGGGGCGGCCGCATCCACGGCTGCTTGGATGGTCGTGAAGTTTGCGCCGCTGCTGGCCGGGCCCACCGTCAAATCGGCGGCGTGTGCGGTCAGGCAAAGGGCTGACAGGAAGAACGCAGGGGCGAGAGGGATCTTCATAGCCTTGACCCTAAACCGAATCCGCATTCTCCGCAGTCCACCTGTGGCAGCCGGCCAGGGGGCCCGGGAGTTTTCAGGGTTTTCCTGCGTGTGCCAGGGTGGTCGGCGGGGGGGGCGCGGTTGGCTGTGCCGGCAGTGGGACAGGGGTCCTAGCCCCTCCCTGTCCAGGGGGAAGCGTTCAGGGCTTGGGCCCCCAGGGGAGGCAGGTGCACGGCGTGGCCTGCCAGCGCGCCTGTCCGCATGACTGCGGGCCGGCACGGCGGCCACAGGGGTTGGCATCCCCGCGGCCCGGGCATCCTCGGGCCAACTCGGGTCCCTTCGGTTGCGCCGTACGGGGAGGGTCTCGAGGTCGACAGCCGGAAGGCAAAGGACTCGCGTCACGCCGCCCCCCGATCAGCCTGAAGCGCGCTCGGCCTGGCCGAGGCCGCAGCAGGCTGTGCAGCCCGTTCGGATGATTTTTGGGCCGCCTGGGGCGGCCGGGGAGCCTTCCATCGTCGCCGCGCGTCGACTTTTCGGAGACTCGGGGCCTGGCCGGCGGCTGTGCCGCGGCCTCGATCCATGACGCACGCCGCCGCCCTGATCGCCCTCGACGCCGGCACGACCGGGGTCACCGCGCTGCTCTACGACCGCGCGCTGACCCCCCTGGCCCGCGCCTATCGCGAGTTTTCGCAGCATTTCCCGGCTCCCGGTTGGGTCGAGCACGACGCCGGCGAGCTGCTGGCCGCCGTCGATCTGGTGCTGGCCGAGGTGCTGGCCCACCCGGCCTCCGCCGGGGCCGTGGCGCTCGGCATCACCAACCAGCGCGAGACCGTCTTCGCGCTCGAGCGGGTCAGCGGCCGGCCCCTGGCGCGCGGCATCGTCTGGCAGGACCGGCGCACGGCGCAGCGCTGCGAGGCCCTGCGCGCGGCGGGCGCGGAGGCCCTGGTGCGCGAGCGGACCGGCCTGTTGCTCGACCCGTACTTCAGCGCCACCAAGATCGAGTGGTTGCTGGGCCACGTGCACGGCCTGCGCGAGCGCGAGGCCCGCGGCGAGATCGTCTTCGCCACGGTGGATGCCCTGATCGTGGCTCACCTGGGCGGCCGGGGCCTGGTGGCCAGCGACCCGACCAACGCCTCGCGCACCCTGCTCTACGACATCGAGCGGCAGCGCTACGACCCAGAGCTGTGCGCCCTGTTCGGCGTGTCGCCGGCGAGCCTGCCGGAGGTGCGGCCCTCGGCCGGGGACTTCGGGCGCCTGTCGCGGCCCTATGCCGCCGGCCGCAACCTGCCGATCCGCGCCGTGGTCGGCGACCAGCAGGCGGCCCTGCTCGGGCAGGGGGGGCACGGGCTCGGCGGCTTCAAGATCACCTACGGCACCGGCTGCTTCCTGATGCTCAACGCGGGCCAGCGGCGCCCCGCCGCTTCGCCCGGCCTGCTGACGACCCTGGCGCTGGACGCGCGGGGCGCGCCCTGCTTCGCCCTGGAGGGCAGCCTGTTCATGGGCGGCGCGGTGGTGCAGTGGCTGCGCGACGGACTCGGGCTGATCGCCTCCGCCGACGAGAGCGAGGCCCTGGCGCGCTCGGTGCCGGACAGCGCCGGGGTGGTGCTGGTCCCGGCCTTCACCGGCCTGGGCGCGCCCTATTGGGACCCGGACGCCCGCGGGGCGCTCCTGGGCCTGACGCGCGGCACGACCCGCGCCCACGTGGTGCGCGCCGGGCTGGAGGGCATCGCGTTCCAGAACGCCGAGCTGATCGAGCTCTTGCGGCAGGGCACGGGCCTGCCCCTGGATCGCATCCGGGTCGACGGGGGCGCCGCGCGCAACGATCTCCTGATGGAGCTGCAGGCGGACCTGTCCGGGGCCACCCTGGAGCGCTCCCGGGACGTGGAGGCCACCGCCCGCGGCGCGGCCCTGCTGGCGGGCCTGGCGGCGGGCCTGTGGAGCGACCTCGGGGGCCTGCCGGAGCCGGCCTCGGAGCGCTTCGAGCCGCGCCCCGGGGCTCCGGAGCGGGCCCGCGAGCTGGCCCGCTGGCGCCGGGCGGTGGCGCGCGTGCGTTCCGAGCCTGCGCCCGGCGGCTACTCCGCTGGAGCCCCCCCGGCCGAAAGGGAGCGGGGCGGGCCCGCCGCTCCCTAGACTTCCCGCCCCGTCCCCCGCGCCCATGCCGCCCCCCGATCCCAACTGGAACCCGCGCCGCGGCTTCCGCGACAGCGGGGATGGCCGGGGCGAGGAGCCCCGCGGGCGGCGTTCCGGGGATCCGGGGCCCGCCGATGCGGACCCGTCCCGCGGGCGGCGGCGCGGATTCTCGGGCTCCCTGGGCGAGGATTTCTCCGGCGACCGCCAGGGGGCCCTGTTCTCGCCGGCCCAGCTGCGCCGCCTGGTGCTGGCCGAGATCGACCGAGCGGTGCGCCAGCGCTACGCCCTGGGGTGCCTGCGGCTGGCGGTCGACCGCCTGGACTCCCTGCAGGACATCTACGGCCTGGACGCGCGCCGAGAGATCAGCGCCAGCCTGCTGGCTTTCCTGGCCCGCGACCTGCGCAGCAGCGATTTCGTCGGCTGCCTGACCGACGGTTCGGTGCTGGTGTTGCTGCCGCACATCGCCCCGGCCAGCCTGCGCGCGATCAGCCAGCGCCTGCTGCGCGGCGTGCGCAAGCTGTCCTTCGAGAGCGGCCGCAAGCGCCTGCACGTGACGCTCTCGATCGGGGTGGCCTTCGCCCGCGGCGAGGACCGCGGCGCTCTGCACCAGATCTACGACCAGGCCCAGGCGGGCCTCGAGCGGGCCCTGGCCCTGGGCGGCGACCGGGCCGTCGAGCAGGAGCCCCAGCCGCCGGCCCTGGCCGAGACCCCCGCGCCCGTCCCCGCTCCGGCTCCCGAGCCGCCGCCGCCTGCTCCGTCCCCGGCGCCGCTCGACCCCGAGCTCTTGCTGCGCACCGTGCGCCAGGCCCTGGCCGAGCACCAGCACACCCTGACCCGCCTGGCCGAATCCCGCGCCACCCCGGCCCCGGGCGATGGCCGCCAGATGGAGCTGCTCGAGCGCCGGGTGGCCAAGCTGGCCGGCGAGCTCGAGCGCTACCAGGGCGAGCTGCTGCGCCTGCAGAACGCCCCCGGCGCCGCCGAGCCCGGCATCCGCTCCCTCGGCAAGCAGGCCGGCACCCGCTCCGAGGACCCGACCAAGAAGGCCCTGATGGGGGAGATTTTCCGCGCCAACGTGGCGCTGCGCGAAGCCCTGCTGGCATCCTCGCGCGCCGTGCCCCCCGAGGCTCCCGAATCCGACCCGCCGGCCTGATCCGCAACGCCACGAAACCTGCTTCCATGAGCCCCAATCCGCAATCCACCGGCGACCAACGCGAGCGCGGCGTCCTGTACCTGGGCATCGACCTGGGCACCTCGCGCACCTCGGTCTCCGCCAGCAACGGCGTGCGCGAGACCGTGCCCTCCTACGTGGGCTACCCGAAAGACGTGGTCTCGAAGAAATTGCTCAAAAAGGACGTGCTGTTCGGCGACGAGGCGATCAAGAACCGCCTTTCGCTGAACCTGTTCCGGCCGCTCGAGGCCGGCGTGATCAAGTCGTCCCTCGAGGGCCAGGCGGCCACGGCCGATGCGGAGGCCAACCTCAAGGCCGCCCAGGACCTGATCGGCGAGATCGTGCGCCGTTCGAAGCCCCACGCCGACGAGCTGATCTACGCCGTGATCGGCGTGCCGGCGGAAGCCTCGATCCGCAACAAGGAAGCGATCCTCAAGGCCGCCCGCGAGCACGTCGACTCGGTCATGCTCTGCTCCGAGCCCTTCTCGGTGGCCTACGGCCTGGACCTGCTCGACGACGTGCTGGTGATCGACATCGGCGCCGGCACCACCGACCTGTGCCGCATGCACGGCACCATGCCCGAGGAAGCGGATCAGCTGACCCTGACCGTCGCCGGCGACTCGATCGACCGCAGCCTGGCGAACAAGATCAAGGCCAAGCACCCCGAGGCGCAGTTCACCATCCAGATGGTCAAGGAGATCAAGGAGCGCCACGCCTCCGTCTCCCCGACCATGGCCAAGGCCCTGGTGCAGCTGCCGGTCAAGGGCAAGCCCGTGGAGTTCGACCTGACCGACCTGATCCGCGACGCCTGCCGCGAAATCGTGGCCCCGATCGTCGACGGCCTGGCCGACCTGATCGCCAGCTTCGACCCCGAGTTCCAGGAGCGCCTCAAGAACCGCGTCCTCCTGGCCGGCGGCGGCAGCATGATCAAGAACCTCGACGACGCCATCGAATCCGAAATGCGCCAGCGCCTGGGCGGCGGCCGCGTGATCCGCGTCGAAGAGCCGATCTACGGCGGCGCCAACGGCGCCCTCAAGATCGCCAACGACATGCCCGACGAATTCTGGGAACGCCTGCGCTGATCGTTGATCGAGCCGTCCGCCCCGCGCTGCCGCCGCCGCGCCGCGCGGCCAAGCACCCCGCCCGCCTCGCCTGGGAACCGCAACCCCGGCGAGGCGGCTCAGTTTTTGGGCACTCCGTTTTCAACACTCCGCTTTGAGCGCTCCATCTGATCGCTCCACGAAGCGCCTCGCGCCGATCGGTATCGATTCGGGGCCCCTGGCGATTCAACGCGTGCGGCGGGTCAGGCCGTGGGTCAGGGCGTGTTCGAGGGTGGCGACGAAGCGGGAGAGTTCGGCGGGGGAGGTGTAGAGGCTCGGGGAGATGCGCAGGCCGGAGAATTGGGGGTGCAGGATGGTGGTCACCAGGATGCGGTGTTCGTCCCAGAGCCAGCCGGCCAGGGCGGCGGGGTCGAGGCCGTCGATCGAGATCAGGGCCATGGCGGTGGAGCGGCCCGGGGTCAGGGAGGTGTGCAGGTGCACGCGGTCGGAGGCGGCCAGCAAGGGCTGGAGCCAGAGGCTGCGCAGGTGGTAGAGGCGCGCCAGTTTGCGGGCGGCGCCGATCGCTTGGTGCAGCGCCAGGGATTCGGCGATGGCCAGGGCGGGGGCGGCGGGTCGCGTACCGGTTTCTTCGAATTTGCGGATGTCGCCGCGCTGTTCGGCGGCGGCGGCTAGCAGGGGCCAGACGTTTTCGATTTCGCTCTTTTTCAGGTAGATCAGGCCGTTGCCGTGGGGCGCGCAGAGCCACTTGTGCAGGCTGGTGACATAGCTGTCGACGCCGAGCTCGTCCAAGCGGAAATCCAGGTGCGCGAAGGCGTGGGCGCCGTCGACCAGCAGCGTCGCGCCGCGTTCCCGGCACAGGGCCTGCAAGGCCCCGATCGGCAGGACCTGGCCGGTCAGGAAGATCGCGTGGCTGACCAGCACCAAGCGCGTGTCGTCGCGCCAGGCGGCGCGGTAGCGCTCGAGGATTTCCTCGTCGTCCTCGGCCGCGGTCGGCAGGGCGATGCGGTCGATCGCGAGGCCCTCGCGGGCGGCGCGCTGCTCGAAGGTCGTCAGCATGCGCGGATAGTCCTGGTCCGAGCACAGGATGCGCGCGCCGGCCGGCAGGTCGCGGCCGAGCTGCAGGGTCTCGAGGCCCTCCGAGGCGTTGCGCACGATGGCCAGCTCCTCCGCGTCGGCGCCGAAGGCCAGGGCCAGCTGGGCGCGCACGGCTTCGCGGCGCGGCTCCTGATGGCGCCAGAGCGTGTAGGCCGGCGCGGTGTTGGCTTCCTCCTGGTAGCGGCGCTGGGCTTCGAGGGCCGTGGCGGGGGTCGGGCTGACGCCGCCGTTGTTGAGGTTCAAGACCGCGCGGTCCACCGGGAACAGGGCCGCCACGGAGGCCCACAGGTGCTCGTCGTGGGCGTCGGCGGCGGGGCCCGCGGCGCGGGCGTCGGCCGAGGCCAGGGCGGCGAAGGCGGCCGGGGCGCTGGCGGCGGCGCGGCGCAGCAGCGCGGGGCTGGGCGCGGCGCTCAGGGCGGCGGGGGTCAGCAGCAGTCCGAGGGCGGAGCGGCGCGTCAGCATGGGGGCGCGGGGGAGGGGCCGGCGGTGGGGGTAGCGCGCCGGCTGGCGTGATCGGCAGCGCAGGATGCAGGGGCAGATTCAGCGCAGGGCGCAGGCCGGCCGGCGGGGGCCAGGCGAGCCTAAGGCCTCTGGGGCAAGCGCGCAGGCTTGGCTTCGGGCTTGCGGCGGATCCGGCAGGCTCCGTTGCCGGGGGCCGAAGGATCCTCGATCCGCCCCTGGATCTCCGGCTGCGGATCGGCGCTCGACCGACCGAGCGCGCGGACTTTCGAACCGACGGGTCCTAGGGGGGCCCCAATCGACGGGCGCTGCTGACCAGGGGTCGCGCTGCCCTCCTGCAGCCGCAAGCACGCGCTCCGAGAGCCTGTCACCGGACCGTGCGCAGGAGCCCCGGGCGAGCGGGAGCGTTGGCGCGGCGGCTCGCGCCCCAGCGAGGGGTTCCCGCAGCCCCTGCGCGGTGCCCGACCCGGCGAGCGGAGCACGGGCGAGGCACCAGCCCCCGCGGCGCCCCCGCGGGGAATGCAGCGGGCCGGGCGGGGGAGGGTTGGTTGGCGATCGAGCCGTACCGGGGACAGAAACGGGCTGGGCGGGCTCCCGGCGCTGGAGGCGGAGGCGTGCCGGCCGATCACGGAAGCGACGCCATGTTCGCGCTGCCTCCGATCCAGCCCGATCCCCCCGCGCCGCGGCCCGTCCAGGCCGCGCCCGTGGCGGCGCCGGGAGCCACGCAGGCCCTCTCCGGGGATCCGGCGGGGGAGGGCGTGGACGCAGGCCCGCGAGAGGGTTCCGAGGCCTTGCCCGGGCCCTCCGCGGGCGCTCGTCCCGCGGCGCCGGCCGCGCACGTTTCGGGACCCGCGGCGGAGCTCTCGGCCAGCCTGCGCGCGCTGCTCTCCGCGCTGCGCTCCGCGTCCGCCCAGGCCCCCCAGTCCGGGCAGGCAGGCGGCGCGCTGGCTGCGGCAGCCGGCGGCGC
>JBIKLM010000148.1:0-9252 GCA_044359835.1 Planctomycetota bacterium | reverse complement strand
ATCGAGCAGCCTGGCGCCGAACCCCAGTTCCTGCGCTGCGGCGAAGCACAGCTCGATCGGAGGCGGCAGGGGCGCGCTCATGGCCAAGGCCGGCAGATTACCGCGCGGCCTGACGCGACTCCAAACGGCCCTGGCCTCTGCTGGAGCGCCAGCGGCCAACGCCTGATCGACTCACAGGCTGGGAGAAAAGCGGCGCGCAGCGACGTGCCCAGCCTCGGCTGCCGCCGGATGGCGGCCCACAGGCATTCTGACGGGCTGGTCTGACAGCTCGGGCGCAGCCCGGAGCGAGCTGGCCTCAGCCTGCCAGCGGGAATCCGCCCGGCCGGGCTGGAGCCCTGGCGATCGCCCCGCGTGCCACGGGCCTTTGATCTCGAGCTTTCAGCGCGGATCGAAGCCCAAGGTTCCCGGGTCGGGGCCGGGGGCCAGGCGGCCTCCGGCGGAGAGGACCCGTTGCACCGCCTCGTAGTGCGCCGCGTCCGCGGCGCGTTTTTGCGGGCTGCGTTTCTTCAGGGCGTTCAGCGGCATGAACAGGCGCGGATTGCCGTGCAGCCGCTCGCGATGGCGCGCCAGAAAGGCCCAGTACAGCGGGGTCAGCGGGCAGTCGCGCTTGGGGTCGAAGGCGCAGCGTTTGCAGGCGTCGCCCATGCGATCCAGGTAGGCCGCTCCGCTGACGTACGGTTTGGTGGTGAACAGCTCGCCCAAGGAGAACGTGCCCATGCCGAGCACGTTCGGCTCGACGACCCAATCGAAGGCGTCCACGTAGGCGCACCAGAACCAATCGGTCAGCTCGCGCGGGTCCAGATCCAGCAGGGTGGCGATGTTCGAGAGCACCATCAGCCGCGTGATGTGGTGGCTGTAGCCGCTGTCCCAGACCTGTCCGACCACGCCGTCGAGGCAGGCCAGCCCCGAAGGCGCTCCAGGCCAGAAGGCCGCCGGCAGGGGCTGCTTGGCCCCCAGGTGGTCTCTGGCGAAACCCTGGGGCAGGCTGCGGAACCCGTCGGTCTCCCGGTGCACGTGGCGCACGAATTCGCGCCAGCCGAGCATCTGGCGCAGGAAGCCCTCCTGGCTCTGCAAGGGCAGGTCCAGAGCCAGCAACTCCTCGAGCAGCGCCGCCGGAAGGAGGCGCGACAGGTTGAGGAGCGGCGAGAGCAGGCTGTGGAACAGCACCGGCTGGTCCAGGCTGAAGGCGTCTTCGTAGGGCCCGAAGTGGGGCAGGGCGTGGCGCTTGGCCCATTCCCATTGGGCGCGGGCATCCGCCAGGGTGGTCGGCAGAGCCGTCAGGTCGAGGCGCCCCGGGTGCTCGGCGAAGCGCTGCTCGATCAGCTCGCCGACTTCCGCGCTGATCGGATCGGGGGCGAAGCGGAGCGGTTTCGGCGCCGGCGGCTGACCGCGCCAGGGCTCGCGGTTTTCGGCGTCCAGGGACCACTTGCCGCCCTTGGGGCGCCCGCCTTCGAGCAGCCAGCCCCGCGCCGAGCGCACGTGGCGATAGAAGGCGTCCAGGCGCCAGGGCGGCCGGTGGCTGCCGTCCGGCCGGCGCTGGGATGCGCGGAATTCCTCGCGGCTGGTCAGGAAGCCCCCGGCCGGCTGGGCCAGCAGGGCGCCTTCTGAGAACAGGCCCGCCAGCTCGTGCCGCAGCTCGCGCTCGGCCGGTTCCGCGCACAGCAGCGGGCCGTGGGCCCGGGCCGCCGCGCGCAGTTCGCGGGCATAGCCGGCGCGCGCCACCCGGAAATCGATGGCCACTCCGCGCGCCGCCTGCTCCAGCAGGAACTGGCGCCCGTTGGCCAGGACCAGGGCCAGTTTTTGCTTGTGGTAGGGGCGCCGGGAGGCCTTTTCTGGGTTTTCGATGAAAACGATGCCGAGCTGCTCGGGCGCGCGCCCGGCGAGCACCGGCAGGTCCTGGCTCAGCTGGTCGTAGGGCAGGTAGACCCAGGTGCGTCCGGCGGGGTCGCTGGCCCGATCGGCCAAGGCGCCCAGGAAGGCGCTGGTCTTTCCGGAGTTGCGGGCGCGCGCGGCCATGGTCAGAACAGTCCGGCCTGCTGGCCGGCTGGGGCGCCGCCGTAGCGGGCCAGATAGCCCTTGACCGAGAGCTTGCGCGCCGTGTTGTCGCTGCTCATGTAGCGCACCGTGCCGAAGATCGGCCGCTCGGGGCCCCAGGCGCGGTCGTAGCGGCCAAACACCCAGGTGATGCCGGTGTAGGAATTGGGGTCGCGGCCGTCGAGGGCGTATTTGTTGTTGAGCTCCACCAAGCTCGCGAAGGCGTCCTCGGGCCGCGCGCTCCATTCGAGCACCTTTTTGCCCCACAGCATGCGCAGGTAGTTGTGCATGCGGCCCTCGCGCACCAGCTGGGTCTGGGCGGCGTTCCACAGGGCGTCGTGGGTTTGCGCTTTTTCGAGCTGCTCGTGGGAGTAGAGCCGCGGACGCGGGTCGCGGGCGTGTTTGGCCAGCGTCGTCCGGGCGAAGGCCGGCAGGCTCTCGAAGCGATCGTAGGCCGGGTTCGTGCGGCAGGCGTTGAAGCCCAGCTCGCGCCAGGTGATCAGCTCGTCCAGGAAGCCCTCGACCGCGCTCGGCAGGTCCCACCAGCCCTCGCGGCTGCCGCTCGGGGGGCGCGTCAATCGGGCCGGCGTCCAGCGGTGCACTTTGGCCACGGCGCGCAGGATCCTGGCGGCGCTGATCTGTCCGAAGTGCAGATAGGGCGAGAGGCCGGAGCCCACGTCCTGGTCGGGCTGGTTGCGCTCCTCGTAGCGCGGCAGGCCCTCGGCCAGGAAGTGCTCGAGACGGCGAGCGGCCGCGGCGCTGCCCCCCGGCAGCCCCTCCCAGGCCGCCACGGCCTGGTCGATCGGCAGGGCCTTCACGGCCGCTTCGATCGCCGCGCGGTTGGCCGCGGCGCCGCCCGGGAAGGGCCTGAAAGCGGAGGGCCAGCGGCGTTCGAGGCCGCGCGGCAAGGCGTCGAAGGCGGGCGGCAGGGGCCCCTCGAGGGGCGCTGCGGCGGGCAGCCGCGCCAGGTGCGGGGCCAGGGACTTGTGCAGGAAGCGGCGGAAGGTGTGCGCGCTCGGGAACTCGCGCTCGCTGGCGGCGAGCGGCAGCAGGCCGTTCGAATCGACCAGCTCGAAGCGCCGCGCCGCGGCGCGCGCCCCGGCGGCCGCCAGGTGCGGCAGGAAAAAACACGGATAGTCGTCGCTGACCAGCGCGGCCGCTTGCGCGCACAAGGCCGCCAGCAGGCCCGCGGCGTCGCCCGGCGCCGGCTCGACGTAGGGCAGATAGCCGATGCCCGAGCCCTCGAGGGCCTGGGCCTGATCGGCCATGCCGGCCAGCACGAAGGCGTGGTGGCGGGCGCTGGCCCAGCGATAGCCGGCGCGCAGGGGCTCGAAGATCAGCAGCGGCCGATCGAGCTCCCGGCACAGCTCCAGGGCGCGATCGAGGGCGAAGTTGTGGTCCAGGCGTCGGCTGGCCACCATCCAATACAGCACGTAGCGGCCGCGGGGGTCCGGCGGGCGCGCGTCCAGGAGGCGCACGCGCTCGGCGGGCACGGGCGCCGGACGGGCCGGCTTCGAACCGGAGCTCGGGGGCGTCTTCGAGGGCACGGCGGGCGATTCTGGGGGGCGATGGGGCGGGCCGACAGGCTTCTTGGGATGCGGCCCGAGGCGTCAACAGACTGGACTTCCCCGCGCCGCCTTGGCCTTGCACGGGCCTGCGGCGCTTCCAGGCCGGGGGACGCCGCCCCCGCCCGCGGGCCGGCTCGCCCTCCCGTTCGCCCTCGCCAGCGCCCCGGACCCAAGGAGCCCCGATCCCGACGGCCATCCGGCTGGCCGCAGGCCCCTCCGTTCGGCCGCGCTCCCGGCGCGAGCCTGGGCCCTGAACGCCGAGCATCCGGGCGCGGCGGTGCGGCTCCGCGGGGGCACCGGCGCTCGAAATCCCTCGCTCTGCAAAAGTTTTCCGGGGTGCCAGCCTCCAGTCCGGCGGCTCGGCTGCCGATCGGAGGCCCTAGGGAGGCGCCCGCAGCGGCGCGATTGGTCATGGCTTTGCCTGGATCGGTGATGGGGGCCCTGCGAGGGCGTTTGGGTACGGCGGCGGCGGCGGCGCGGATCTCCTGCGCCTTCGCCTTCGGCGCGCTCGGGTCGAGCCTGCTCGGCATCGAGCCGGTGGCCTTGGCCTTCAGCAGCTTCGGCGTGGTGGCGGCCGGCTGGTCGGCCCGTCGCACCAGCCGCATCGAGGCGCTGACCCAGCTGCTGCCGGGGCTCGAGCAGTCCCTGCGCGAAAGCCAGAAGCGCGCCGAGGTCTACGCGGTGCGCGGGCGCGAGCTGCAGGCGCGCTTCGAGGCCATGGCCAAGAGCCTGCGCGAGCTCTACTTCCTGTTCGACCTGACCCACTGCCGCTTCGTCTACCTGGGCCCGGTCTTAGAGCGCCTGACCGGCAAGCGCCGGCAGGAGGCCTACGAGAATCCGCAGGCCTTCTTCGACGCCTTCGAGCCCGAGAGCCACCACGCCCTGGCGGAGCTGCTGCAGGGCCGGCGCAACGGGGAGTGGGTCGAGCTGTGGCTCTCGACCAAGGACAGCAACGCGCGCCGCGTGCGCTGCCTGGTGGAGGTCGCCGAGGAGGAGGAGGGCTACATCCTGCGCGGGCTGGCGGTGGCGATGCGCTCCGGCGAGCAGCAGGCCCTGTCCCTGGCCGCGGCCCGGACCCAGTCCCACGCCGCGCAGGTCCGCCGGCGCGCCGCCTGAGGCCGCCGGCTCGGGCTCAGACGAGCAAGCGGGTGACCGCTGCCGCGCCGGGGCGTATGCTCCGGCGCGATGCGTTTCCGCTCGTCTCTGGACGCCGGCGAGGTGGGCTTCGAGCCCGCCGCCTGGCCCGCCCCGATCCCCTTCGAAGCCGTCTTCGGCGGCCCGCACCCGGGCCGCCTCGAACTGGAGATCGGCTCGGGCAAAGGCACCTTCCTGTGCCAGGAAGCCGCGCTGCGGCCCCTGGATCGTTTCCTGGGCGTCGAGTACGTGCGCCAGATCGCGGCCTACGCCGCCGATCGCTTGCGCCGCGCCGGGCTCGTCAACACGCGCCTCTACAACGGCGACGCCAAGGCGCTGGTCAGCGAGCGCATCGCCGCACAGACCTTCGACGCCGTGCACGTCTATTTCCCGGACCCCTGGCCCAAGGCGCGCCATCACAAGCGCCGCTTGATCCAAGCGCCCTTCGTGGCCGAGCTGGCGCGCATCCTCAAGCCGGGCGGCGAGCTGCGCGTGGTCACCGACCACCCCGGATACGCCGAGCAGATCGGTGCGGTGTTGGCCGCCAGCGAATTGCTCGAAGTGCCCTACACGGCGCCGGTCTCCGCCGGTCCGGGCGAGTTCGTGGGCACCAACTTCGAGCGCAAGTACCGCCTGCGCGACGGCCGGCCGAGCTTCCCGTTCGCGCGCCGCAAGGCCCCGTCCGCGTGACGGGCTGAGAGCGACCCGTGGGACCGGCTGGAATCGACCGGCGCGCAGCGATGAGCCCGGTCTCTGCGGCCGCCGGAGGGCGGCCCAAAGGCATCTGACGGGCAGGTCTGATCGCTCGGGCACAGCCCGAGTCGATTTTTTCTCAGGCTGTCAGTACCCGAGCAGTTCCAAGGCGCGTTGAGTTTCGGGATCCACGGCCCGCTCGACGTGGGGGGCCAGCGAGGCGCGCCGCGCCTCCAACTCATCGGACAGGGCCGCCGCGCGCGGGTCGCCCGGGCGGGGATCGAGCTCGCGCGGATCCGTGCGCAGGTCGTAGAAAGCGCCGGCCCGCTCCGCCTCCGAGAGCCATTTCGTGTCCGGGCCCACCAGGCCCCACAGCCGGCCCCGCGGGGCGCCGAGGCCCGGGCCGTGGAGCTCGAGCAGGCGCCGGATCGCCGGCGAGCGCTCGAGGTCGAAGTCGGACAGGTGCGCCCGTTCGAGAAACGCCCGCGAGGCGGGATCGGGGCCCGGCGCGAGGGCGCGCTCCAGCAGCCGGCTCGGGTCTCCGGCGAGCGGCAATCCGGCCAGGCATCGCAGCGCCTCGGCCAGCTCGAGGGCGCTGGTGACCGCGCCGACCCGCGTTCCGGCCGGCAGGAGCGCCGCGGGCCGGCCGCGGCCCCACAGGATCAGCGGCACATGCACCTGCTCCTCGTAGAGGTAGAAGTGGTGCCCCTGATAGCCGTGCTCGCCGAGGCCCTCCCCGTGGTCGGAGGTCAGGGCCAGCACCAGGTCCCCGGGGCGGCGCTCGAAAGCCGCGATCAGCCGGCCGAGCTCCCGATCGGTGTAGCTGACCTCGGCCTCGTAGGCGCGCCGCCATTGGGCCTGTTCCGCCGCGTCGAAGCAGGGGTTGTCTTCGGCCCGCGAGCGGAAGAAGGCCCCCGCGCCCGCCGGGGAGAGCGGCGGCGGCCCGGGTGGCGCGTAGGGCTCGTGGGGATCGAAGACGTGCACCCACAGGAACGCCGGTTCGGGGCCGGCCTGGGCCAGCCACTCCGATGCCAGGCTGACCACGCGCTCCGCCGGCCGCTCGAGGGCCTCCGCTCGGCCGGCCGGACCCGCGCCCTCGATGCGGTCCTCGAACCAGGCGAAGCCGCGCTCGTAGCCGAAGCGTCGGTCGAGCACCACGGCGCCGATCACGCCGGCCGTCGACCAGCCCGCGGCCTGGAATTCCTCCGGCAACCAGGGACCGCCGTGGGGCACCGGCGCGCCGTTCTTGACCACGCCGTGCTCGCTGGGGAGGCGCCCGCTGAACAGGCTGGCGTGGGCCGGCCCGGTCTGGCTCGAGCTGCTGTAGTGGCGCGTGTAGAGCACCCCGCCCTCGGCCAGCCGGTCCAGGTTGGGCGTGGCGTCGCGCGGATAGCCGAGGCAGCCCAGGGCGTCGGCGCGCAGCGTGTCGACGGTCACCAGCAGCACGTCGGGGCGCGTCTCCGAGGCGCAGCCCGCCGATCCCAGGCCCAGGGCCAACGCGGCCGCGGCGTTTCGCTGAGCCTTGTTCACGGCGCTGGGGCCGCACCCCGGGGATCGTCCAAGCGCTCGATAAGGCCGCTTTCGAGCCACCAAAGTTCCAGGAGCACCTGGCCCGCGGGCAGGCCCAGGGCCTGCTCCAGGGCGGCCCGGTAGCGGCCGAGCTGGGCCTGGTAGCGCGCCAGCGCCGGCGGGTTGGCCGCGCTCGAACGGTCGGTCTTGAAGTCGGCTACGACCCAGCGCTGGCCCTCCCGATAGAGCAAGTCCAGCGTGCCGGTGTAGGGTCCGATCGGGCCCGAGCCCTCTTCGTCGGGCGGGGCCAAGAGCGGCAGTTCGCGGGCCACGATGGCCGGCTCGAGGCCCTCGAGCCGCTCCAGCAGCGGCCCCCGCTCGAGGGCCGCGAGCAGCTCCTGCGCGCGCGCCACGGCCGCGGCCCGGGCGGAACCCGGCAGCTCGCGCGCCAGCTCGCTCAGCAGCTCTCGCGCGCGCGCCGCGAACCGTCCGCTGCGCCGATCGCCGGGGCGGTGCCCTTCGAGCAGCCCGTGCAAGCGCGCGCCCACCGCCAAGGCCGCCTCCGCGTCGCCCTCTGCGCGGGGCGCCGCGCCGTCCGGCGGCCCGTCCTCGCCGCGCTCTAGGTCGCTCGGGTGGCCCTCGGCTGCGGCCTGATCCGCCCGATCCCCAGCGCCCGAGGCGCCCGCGGACAGGGGCCGCGCCTGGCGCCGCAGCGCCGCCGCCGGATCGCGCTCCGCGGGCAGCCCCGCGGGCGGAAGGGCGCCGGCCGCGGCGGAGCGCGGGAACTCGGCCTGCGGCGCTTCGGAGGGGGGCAGGGGCGCCAGCTCGGGGGCGTCGCCGGCGCCCGCCGCGTCCGCCGACAACTCTTCGTGGGCCAAGAAGCCTTCGAGGGTCTTGGCCGCGCGCCGCCCGCCCCGGCTGCTCGGCGCGTCCGCGCGCTGCGCCGCGCCCGCCGGTTCGCTGACCCCGATCACCAGGCGCGCCTTGGCGCGCGTCATGGCCACGTACAGCAGCCGCACCCACTCGGCGCGCTCGCGCTGCTCGCGCTGTTCGAGCGCGGCGCCCAGTCCCAGGGAACTCGCACCGAACAGGCGCCATTGCGGCTCCGTCGCCCCGCGCACGAACTCGGCGCCGGGCGCGCCGCGGCGGCCCCGCGAGAGGTCCTTGTAGGTCTGCCCGATGAAGACCACCTGGAAATCGAGGCCCTTGGCCTTGTGGATCGTCAGCACCGCCAGGGCGTCCTGGTCCTGCCCGCGCGGGCGCGCCTCTTCGGCCTCCTTGGCCAGGGCCACGTGGTCCCGCAGGCTGCCGAGCAGCGCCTCCACGTCGCCGCGACCGTCCAGCAGGCGGCGCTCGAGCTGGCGATGGAAGCGCTCCAGGTTGGCGCGCGCGAAATGCCCCAAGAAACGCGTCGATTCGCCGAATTCCTGCAGGCTGCGCCGGCGCAGCGCCTCGACGAAACGCTCCGCCGAGAGCTGCCCAAAGGCGCCGCGCAGCTCGCCCAGGGCCTCCAGCGCGCCGCACAGGCTGGCGGGCCAGGCGGCGATGCGCTCGAGGCCAGGCGTCGGGGGCAGGCTCTTGGCGACCCCATCCACCAGGGCCGCGATCTGCTTGCGTTGCTCGCGGCCCGGCGTCGCGCTGAGCCCCTGGATGCGCCCGGGCAGCCCGCGCTGCCAGAGCGGCTCGAGGGCCGCGTCCGGCACACCCACGGCCGGCGAGCGCAGCCAGGTGACCAGCGCCAGGCTGTCGGTCGGATCGAGCACCAGCCGCACCCAAGCGGCCGCGTCGATGACCTCGCGCCGGCGGTAGTAGCTCTTGTCCCGCGCCACCAGATAGGGCACGGCGGAGCGCCGCAGGGCCTCCAGGTAGCGCTCCTGATCGCCGGTGGAGCGCAGCAGCAGCGCCATCTGCCCGTAGGGCACGCCCGCCTCGTCGTGCAGGCTGCGGGCTTCTCGGGCGAAGGCCTCGGCTTCGGCGAGCACGCGCTGGGCGCTCGTCGCGGGCGCGTCCGACTCGGCCCGCGGCGCCCACCAGTAGGACACGGCCGGGCGGCCGGCCGGCGGGCGGGTCTCGTCCTTGGCGCCCTGCTCGGGCGTCACCAGGGCCACGAAGGGCGGCTGCAGGCCGGGCTGCGCGACCATGGCGGGCTCGAGCACGCGCTCGACCTCCGCCAGGATCTGGGCGCTCGAGCGGTGGTTGACCGACAGGTGCCTGCGCTCGCCACCCTCCTCCACCAAACGCTCGAGGAAACGCTCGTAGGCGCCCAGGTCTGCTTGGCGCCAGGCGTAGATCGATTGCTTGGGGTCGCCGACCA
>JBIKLM010000147.1:0-9278 GCA_044359835.1 Planctomycetota bacterium | reverse complement strand
AGCCTCTGCGGCCGCCGGATGGCGGCCCAAGGGCATGCTGACAGGCTGGTCTGACCGCTTGGGCACCGCCCGAGTCGATTTTTCCTTCTCAGCCTGTCAGCCGGCCTCGGGGCCGCCCATGGCGGCGATGAAGGCGTCGGCTTCCTGGATCGAGACCTGCATGTCCGCGATCAGCGCGCCGACGTCGTCTTCGATCGAGGCCAGGTCGCCCTTCAAGCTGTCGATGGCGGCGTAGTTGAGGTTGCCCTTGATGAACAGCACCCGATCTTTGAACTTGCTCAGCACCGGGGCCATCTTGGCCTCCGCCGCGCGCATCTTGGCGATCAGGTCGGTGTAGCGCCGGCGCGCATCCTCGCGCAGCTCGGCGTTCTTGGCCTTCATCGACGCATCGCTCATCTGGTCGATGTCGCCCTGCCACTCGTCGAACAGGCGCTTGGAGGCCGATTCGACCTTGTCGATGCGGCTCTCCACGGCTTCGGCGCGCTCGACCGAGCGGTCGTACTCGCCCTTGATCTTCTTGTAGTAGGCCTCCAGCTGGCCGCCCTCGAAATCGGTGGCCGATTGGAACGCCTCCAGCGCGGTCTGGAACTGCTCCTGGGCCTCGCCCTGGGCCTCCTTGGCCAGGACGACCCGCTCGACCAACAGCTGCCGGGCGTGGGCGCCCATCTGCTGCATGGCGCCGAAATACAGGCTCTGGCAGCCCCCGGCCAGACCGCACAGCGGTGCGGCCAAGAGGGCCAGGAAGAGCCGGCGCCGCAGGGATCCGAAAGGCCTCGAAGCGGGCACGGGACGGGGTCGGTTCATCGATCGAAGGCCCGGCGCAGGACCGGGCGCGGGCAAAGGTTGGCCGACGGGACGGCCGGGGCGGGCGGCCGACGCTGGGGCGGAGGCCCCGGGCAGCGCTCGTGGACTCCCGAATTCGCATCGGAGTGTAGCCTAGGCCCCCCGATGCAACTCCTGCTCCTGCGACATGGTCTGGCCGAGGAGGTCGCCCAGAGCGGCCGCGACAGCGACCGAGCCCTGAGCCCGGAGGGGCGACAGCGCCTGAGCGCCAGCCTGCCGGGTTTGATCCGCATCGGGGCGCGCCCGGATCAACTCTGGTCCAGCCCCTGGCGGCGCGCCGCCGAAACCGCCGAACTGCTGCGCCCGCTGGTCAAGACCGCCCCGGCGCTGTTCCAGCCGTTGGCCCAGGCGCCCGACCGGGAGCTGTTGATCGCGCTCCAGGAGTTCGAACGCCATGCCGGCGGAGCGTTGATGTTGGTGGGTCATCAGCCCTGGCTGGGCATGCTCGCGCGCTGGCTGATGACCGGCGAGCGCGAGACGACCCAGGAGCTGCCCGTGCCCAAAGGCGGCCTGCTGTGGCTTTCGGGCGAGCCCGATCCGGGGGCCATGCGCCTCGAACTCTTCGCGCGGCCCACGCGCCTGATCGCCCTGGGCGCCGGTTGAGCGGGCCCCCGGCGCGGCCGGCTGAACCCGCGCCGCCGGTTCAGCCGCCGAGGCGCTCGAGCAACCCGGGCACGCCCAGGCGCTGGGCCTGTTCGGGCGCGAGCGCCAAAGCGCGGGCGCCCAGCTCGCGGGCCAGGGCCGGATCGGCCAAGAGCTCGGGATCCGCGCACCAAAAAGCCGCTTGGGCCGCGAGCTCGGCGAGCTCCGCGGGGCGCTGCCATTCGCCGCCGCGCCGCAGCGTCGTCGCCAAGCGCTGCACGAATTCGCGCGCCTTCGACCGCTCGCGCGCGGCCTTGAATTCGTTGCGCAGGGCGCGCTCCTGCTGACCGGCGAGGCCCTGCGGGTCGAAGCGCAGCGCCGCCTGCCAGATGTCCTCGCCGAACTGGTCCAGGGACAGGCACAGTTCGAGCGCGCGCCCGGCCAGGCCCTGGACCCCGCTGGGGTCCTCGCCGAAGGCCCGCCGCACCAAAGCGATCTGCGGCGGCAGCAGCCGGCCGCTGACCGGGCCTGCCGGCTCGAAGCTCGCCAAGGAGTCGATGGCCGCCTCGATGACCCGCAGGCGGCCAGCGGTGTCGCTGGCCGCGGCGAGGGCGCGCTCCAGGCTCTCGATGCGCTCGAGGGCCGCGCGACCGGCCGCCAATCGCGGCTCGAGGAATTCGAGCTGCCCGCGCACATCCCCGGGTCGCCAGGCGGAGTCGGCATAGGCCCGGCCGTCCGGGGTCATCGCCAGCAGCGCGGGGAACACGCGGATGTCGAAGGCCAATTGCAGCTCGCGATTGCGGGCGAAATGGGGCACGCGGTCCTTGGCGGCCGCCCCGTAGGGGAAGTCCAGGCGCACCGGCACGAAGCGCCCCTCGAGGGCCCCCAAGAACGCGGGCGCATCCAGCACCTCGCTGCGCAGGCGCTGGGAGGGCGCGCTCCAGTCGGAGCCCACGAAGGCGACCAGCAGATGCTTGCGCTCCTCCCGCGCCAGCGCCGCGGCCGCATCGAAGTCCTCGAGCCAACCGTGGGTCTGGGCGCGCCCGAGCGCGCCGAAGACCAGCCACAGCCAGAGGGTCAGGAGCAGCGGATGAATGCGCATCGGGCGGAGCTGCGGCGCCGATCGATGGCGAGCCGCGGGTTCCCAGCAGTCTGCCTGTCCCACCATGGGCGCGGGAGCTTCCTCTGCCGGCGGGGCCAGGGCCGCGACGGGCGGGTCCGCGGCACCCGGGGCCGCCCGGAGGCGGGGCTGCGCTCGATTCCCGCGGGGCTTCCGGACGCCTCGCGGGCGCAGGCTGGGCCCGGCCCGGACAACGCCGCCCCTCTGGACGCTAGGCTCACAGCCTCGCGATCGCCCCGATGAGCTCCGCCGCCGAAACCGCCGCCCTGGCCGCCTTCCTGGATTGGGCGCGGCCGCGGGCGCTGCCGGGCTCCGAGCCCGAGCGCCGGCGCCTGGCGGCGGCCTTCCTGGCGGCCTGCTACGGGGACCTGGGCAAGGAGCCGCGGCTGCTCGAGCCCGAGGATTGGCCCGAGCTGCTCGGGCGCGCGCTGCCCTCGCGCCTGTCCCACAAGGACCCCGCCGGCCGCCTGGCGCCGCAGCTCCTGCCGGCCCTGCTCGAGCACCTGGGCGAGCGTGTGGTCGTGCCCTACGCCTACGAGCTGTCGGTGTCCTTCGAACAACACCTGCCCGCCTTCGAGCGCGCCCTGGCCGCCGCGGACCTGCCCCGGCGCCCCCTGGGCCCGAGCACGCCCCTGGTGCACAAGGCGCCCAAGCTGGGCCGCAACGAGGCCTGCTTCTGCGGCTCCGGCAAGAAGTTCAAGCAGTGCCACGGCAAGCCCTGACAGGCTGAGAAAAAATCGACTCGGGCTACGCCCGAGCAGTTAGACCAGCCCGTCAGATGCCCTTTGGGCCGCCATCCGGCGGCCGCGGGCCGCGGACGAAGGCCCCCCCCGGCCTCGTCGACGCTCTGCTTCTCGCTCTCGGGTCGCGCTCCGATTCCGCCAGATTCCTGGCAGATCCAAGCGCCACGGCCCGTCGCCTTTTCCGACGCTCGCTCGCAGCGCCAGCGCCGTGTTTGTCCCCTCTCGCCCCCGCCGCCCATGAAACCGATGCCGCCCCGACGTTGGATCTCCCTGGCCGCGCTGACCCTCGCTCTGCTGCCGAGCCTGCCCCTCGGGGCCCGCCCCAACGGCGGCGGCGCTTTCCCGCAGCAGGCCCCCGCAGACCCAGCGGAGCAGCCCTTCGAGCCGGTGCAAGCGAAGTTCCCGGTGGAGTTCCGCTTCAACCGCCCGACCCTCCCAGACCTCGGCATCGAAACCCTCGAGCAGCTGCAGGGGCGCCCGACCCTGGCGGCCTTTTGGCGCCTCGACGATCCCGGCGCCGGCGCGCGCTGGGCTGCCCTGCGCTCGGCCCTGGGCGAGCGCAGCGCGCGGCTCTGGCTGCTCGGACTCGAGCGCAGCAGCGAGCCGGTGCCGGCCTTCGAACGCCGGCTGTGGGACGAGCGCTGGACCGACGGCGGCGTGCTGTTCAGCCGCGAAGAAGCCATCCCGCGGCGCTTCCAGCACCCGGCCCAACTGATGCTCCTGTCCCACGAAGGCAAGGTGGTCTTCTCGGGGCCCTGGGGCGCAGACCTGAGCGCGGCCCTGGCCGCCATCGACCAGGCCCTGACCGCGGCCCACCATCCCGCGGAAATCCAGGACAAGAAGCTCTTGGAAGCCTGGCAGGACTTTCGCGCCGGCAAGTGGGATCGCGCCTACACGAGCGCGGTGCGCTCGCGCGACAAGGCCCGCGAGCGCCTGGCCAAGAAGCCCTCCGATCAGGAGGCGCTGGCCATGTCGACCCAAGCGGGCTCCCTGGCCTTCGAGATCGAGGCCGAGGCCCAGCGGCGCGGCGCGCGCTGCCGCCTGCTGGCCGAGCGCGGCGATTTCGCCCGGGCCAAGGAACTGCTGCAGGCCCTCCAGGGCCTGGCGCCCAAGGAATCGAAGGAGATCGAGTACCTGCTGGCCGATCTCGAACCGCGCTTCGACGGGCAGCCCGCGCGCAAGGAGCTGCAGGCGGCGGCGCGCTTCGCGCCGCTCGAAGCGCTGCTGCGCAGCGACGGCGTGCCGGCCCACCGGCCCGCGCTCAGTGCCCTGCTGGCCGAGCTGCCCCCCGGCTTCACGGCGACGCGCATCCAGCGCCTGCTCGAGCTCTATCCGGAATGAGCCCGGGAAGGCGCGGACCCCGCAGCCCCTCTCGCAACCCGCAGCGCAGCGCCGCCCGGCAGCACGTGCGGCTCGCGCTCAACGCCGCCCCAACGCCGCCTCCACGCATCGCCCCAGCTCCCTTCGCACCGCCCGCGCCGCGGCATCCCGCCCGGACGCCGAACCAAGCGCTCACCAGCTCCCGGCGGCGCCGGGTCGACGGAAATCGAAAGCCCGACGGACCACCCCTGGGGAGCGGCCCGTCGGGCTTCGCTGCGGGCGGCCTGGCGCCCACGGCCGAATGGGGCTGCGGCCCGGGCTTGGCCCGAGCCGAGTCCTCTTCAGCGGCTCAAGCGCTCAACCTTCCGTGCCGGTGCGCTTCCCGAGCTCCTCGATCATCGACTTGAGCATCTCGGCAGCCTGGCCCTCCGGGTCGAGCTCGAGGGCGTGCTTGGCCAGGGCCAGGGCCGCGGCCGGGTCGTTGAGCATGGACTCTTCGGCGTTCCAGCGCGCGGCGTTGGCGGCGAAGCTGGCCAGGCGCGGCTTGTCCTTGATCGCGAGCCCCTGGGACAGGAAGCCCAGCAGCTTCTGGGTGAAAGCGCGCGCCAGATCGGCGTCGGAGACCTGCTGGATCTGCGCCAGCAGACATTCCTCGAGCAGGCCGTTTTCGTTCTTCGCATCGAACTTCTCGGCCAGGCCCTGCAGATTGACGTCCCACTGGCCCTTGGCCAGCAGCAGCTTGAGCGAGCGCAGCCCGAGGCCGGCCTTGTTCTCGGCGTCGAGCACGAAGGCTTCCCGGGCGACCGGGAACAGGGGCTCGAGCAGGGCTTCGGCCGCTTCGGAGCGATCCAGGAAGTCGAGCGCCGCGGTCAGGGCGGCCAGCTTGGCGCGCTCGTCCTTGGCGCTGCGGAAGGCCTCGCCCAGCTTGGGGACCTCGACCAGGGCCTCCCTGCCGGCGCTGGCGATCGTGCTGAGGTGCTGGACGTAGGCCTCGGGGCCGCCGGCCTGATAGCCGGTCTGTCCGAACACCACGCCCTCGCTGTTCATCAGCAGGATGGTCGGGAAGCCTTCGATGCCGTAGCGCTCGCTGAGCTCCTGATTGCGGTCGGGGTTGGGCACCAAAGCCTTGACCTCGGGATCGCGCGGGAAATCCAGCTTGACCAACACGTAGCTCTTCTCGGCCTCCGCGTAGAAGGCCTCGTGCTTGAAGACCTCGGCGTCGAGCTTCTTGCACCAGCCGCACCAGTCCGAACCGGTGAAGTCGACCAGCAGGTCCTTCTTCTCGGCGACGGCGATCTTGACCGCCTCGTCGTAATCGGCGAACCAGCGTCCGCCGTCGACCGGCGCCGGGGCGCTGGCCAGGGTCAGGGCGATCGAACCAAGCACGGTCAACATGGGAGTCGAGGGAGCGCGGGCGGGAGCCGGCGCGGAGGGAGCTGAGCCTGTGGAGGGCGACCGGGGCGGGCTAGCGACGCCGGACGGCCGAACTGGGACAGAGCCTGTTCTACGCCAAAGAAGCCCCCGGGTGACCCGCGGAGGCCCCCGCGCCGCGGGGCTTCCCGGCTCCCTTGGCCCCAGCCCGGCTGGCTGGGGCCTCCCCGGCCGGCCAGGCCTCCCCGGACGACCCGAGCTCGAAGCGCCCGCAGGCCCTGCCCCGGGGCCGAGTCCCGAGCCTGGGGGGCTCGCCTGGGTCCCCCGCGGGGCGGAGCCGAACCGGAACGTTCCTTCGCGGAGGCGGCCTGCTGGGGTTCCCAGCCAAGGCCCGCTCCGCCCCGGGAAGCCCCCCGGTGGAGGCGGCGCGTGAACGGGCCCGAGCGCCGCACGGGCTGGGGCAGGCGCGACCAGCCGGCCCGAGTGGACGGCTCCCCGGCCAGCGAGCCCTCAGGATCCCGCCGGAGGCTCGCCGGGAGCCGGGGCCTCGGGTTTGGGGGGCGGTTCCGCGCGGAAGGGACGGCGCAGCCCTGCGCGGCGGCGCTGGAACTCGAACTGCTGCTGGTTGAATTCCGCGAAACGCCGGTCGGTCAGGCTGAACAGGAAGGCCACCAGCGCCTCCACCTCCGCCTCCTCGAGTTCGAGCGGCGCGAGCAACGGGCTCTGGTGCTCGTGGGGCTGGCCGCCGCGGCCCAGATGATCGACGACATCCCAGAGCGTGATCATCGAGCCGTCGTGCATGTAGGGCGCCGTGAGGCCCACGTTGCGCAGCTGCGGGGTCTTGAAGGCGCCGATGTCGGCGCGCTCGCGGGTCTGCATGAAGCGGCCCAGATCGGACAGATCCGTGGCCAGCGCGAGCCGATCGAGCTCGGCCTCGCTGGGGTCCGCGGCCAGGGTCGCGAGCACCTGCTCCGCCAGCCCGGACAGCTTGGTCGGCTGCGCGACCACGCCCAGGTTGTGGAAACGCTGGTCGGTGCCGAGCGGCGTGGCGGGCGACAGCGGGTGGCAGGTGGCGCAGCCGGCGCGGCCGTTGAACAAAGCCCAACCGGCGCGGGCCGGCGCGCTCAAGGCCTGCTCGTCCCCGGCCAGGAAACGGTCGAAGGGCGCCTCGAGGAAAATCAGCGTGCGCTGGAACGCGCCCAGGGCCCGCCCGACGTTTTCGAAGGTCAAACCGTCCGGGAACTGCTCCTCGAAGGCCGCCGTGTATTCGGCGATGCGGCCGATGCGGGCCAGCGCTTCGGCGGGATCGGCGAAGCCCATCTCGATCGGATTGGTCAGCGGCATCAGCGCCTGGGTTTCCACATCCGCCGCGCGCCCGTCCCAGAACAGCGGCGACAGCAGCGCCGCGTTCATCACCGTCGGGGCGTTGCGGCGGCCGAGCTGGCCTTGGATGCCCTCGGACACCGGGCGGCGGTCGGCGAAGGCGCGCGTCACGTCGTGGCAGGTCGCGCAGGAGACCGTGTCGTCCTTGGAGAGCCGCGGGTCGAAGAACAGGCGCCGGCCCAGCTCGGCCTGCCCCGCCGTCGGAACGCGCCCCTCGGGGAAGCGGGCGCGCCAGCTGGCCGGATCCACATGGGGCGGCGCGCTCGGGGCCGGGCGGCCCGGCAAGAGGCGCTCGAGCTCGGCCAACTGGCGGGTCTCCAGGGCAGCGCCGTGGGGCCCCATCTGCTGGGCCGCGGGCGAGGGTCCATTGGCCAGCAGCAGCGGCAGAGCCAACAGGCCAGCGGCGGCCAGGAGGGATCGCGGGCGAGCAGCGAGGAAGGCGGAGAAGTGGTGCATCGCGGGAGTCGGCGGGTCGGGCCGGCGGTGTGGTGCCCATCCTGACAGCTTCGGCAGCCCCGGACAGGGGCTCCCCGGCCGATCTCCTAGGCCAAAAATCCCGCCTCGGCACCGCCACGGCGCCGCGCCCTCGCCGCGGTCGGCGCCCTGGGATCCCCGGCCCGAGCGCCCCCGACCGCGGGCCGAAGGCGGCCAGAGGCCGATCTCGAGCGCTGGGGCCCCCCGGCGCCGCCTGGGGAGACCTGGCCGGTCCGCGCCGAGCCCGGCGCGGCTCACTGCCGGCGCCGCAGAGCCCCACGCGGACCGCAGCCTGCCACGCGCGCCGGCCCGGCCGCACCCTAGGTCGATCCGGCCGCCTGGCGCGCGCGCCGCACCAGGGCCGATTCGAAGGCGCGCTGCGGGACCGCCAGTTGCTTGCGCAGTTCGGGCTCCTTGAGGGCCTTACGCCCCGCAGCGCTCAAGCTCGAGAGCAGGCTCGGATCCTCCAGCCCGCGCGGATGGACCTCGGCGAAGCCCCGCAGAGCGCGCTGGTAGGCCTGCTGCCCCGGCACCCGGCGCAGCCCGTCGAGCAGCGCCTGCACGACCTCGAAGCGCTCCGCGGGCTTGAGCGCGGGATGGGACGCGACCCGCGCCCCGAAACCGTCCAGCAGCGGCGCGATCGGCAAGCCCAGCTCGGCGCTGCGCCGCAAGCCCTTGGGCGCGCGCAGGGGGTAGTGGCGATGTCCCTCGGCGGCCAGGCATTGCCGATAGATCTCGCCCGCGCGCCCGAAGGCGCCGCCGTAGCGATCACCGCCGACCTGGACGAGCCGCGCGAAGCGCTCGAGCTCCGGGGGCCCGCTGCCGCGCGCCAGGAGCTCTTCGAGGCCCTGGTTCAGATCGCCCGCGTTGTGGGTCAGCACCGCGGCGGCGCGCACCCAACAGGTCTCGCGCCCGGCCTGATCCTCGAGCGCGGCGAAGGCGCGCGCTTGCCGCGAAAGCTCCGCATCGATCGCCTCGATCAAGCGGGCCGTCGGCCCTTCGAGGCCCCGCTGCCACGCGGCGGCCAGGGCCCCGCCCCAAATCGAGAGCAGCTCGCCGTCGTGGCCGCTGAGGGAAGCCCCGAGTCCCCAGGCGGGCTCGAGCGGGATCAGGCGTTGGCTGAAGCCCTCCACGGACCAGAGCGGCAGCTCGAGCGCGAAGGCCAGCATGCGCTGCAATTCCTCCGGATCGCGCTGGTCGCCCCACAGGGCGCGCCGGATCTTGGCGTCCACATCGGTGGGCACGTAGGTGGCCACCGAGGCCCAGTGGGCCGCGCAGCAGAGCACGAAATACTGCCGCACCGCCGCCGGCGAAGGCGTCGCTTCGACCGGCAGGCGCTCGGCCTCGCGCACCACCCGCCACCAGCCCAGGGGGCCCGCGGCCAGCTCGCTCAGCGGGGCTCCCGGCGCCGCGGCGGGCAGCTCGGCCTGGCGCGGGTGGCT
>JBIKLM010000146.1:0-9281 GCA_044359835.1 Planctomycetota bacterium | reverse complement strand
GAAGCCCAAGCCTCCAGGCGCGCCCCTCGGAGCTCCACTCAGTCTCCCCACCCAGTCTCACCCCCTGCAGTCAACGGCACCGATGGTCAGCGTCACCGACCTCTTGCTCGCCAAGGGCCTCACCAAGGAGCGCCTGGAGGAGTGTCGTCGCCAGTCCGCCACCTCCGGGGAGTCCTTGGACCGCGTGCTGATCGCCAAGGAGTATCTCGGCGAGGAGCAGGTGCTCGAGGCCTACGCCCAGCTGCTCGGCTTCGAGTTCAAGGCCAGCCTGGACGGCGTGCGCGTGCCGGGCCAATTCGTCAACCAGGTGCCGGTGCAGTTCTCGCGCAATTACAGCCTGGTGGCCCTGGAAGCCCCCCAGGGCGGGCGCATCAAGGTGGCCACCTGCCGGCCCCTGGACAGCAACCCGATGGACGACCTGGCGTCGTTGCTCGGGCTCGAGATCGACCCGGTGCTGGCCCCGGCCCAGGAGATCAACACGCTGATCGCGCGCGCCTACCGGCACAAGGCCGACGGCGTGGACGAGGCCCTGGCGGACGTGGCCGAGGACGGCGACATCGCCGGCATGGCCAAGCAGTTGGAGGATGTCGAGGACGTGCTCGACGTCTCCAACAAGGCGCCGATCATCAAGCTGGTCAACACGATCCTGTTCCAGGCGCTCAAGATGCGCGCCTCGGACGTACACTTCCATCCGTACCAGGACAAGACGCAGGTGCGCTTCCGCATCGACGGCATCCTGTACGACATGGATTCGGTGCCCAGGAAGGCGCAGGAGGCCATCGTCAGCCGCGTCAAGGTGATGGGCAAGATGGACATCGCCGAGCGGCGTCTGCCCCAGGACGGCCGGGCCACGATCCGGCTGGGCGAAGGCGAGGTCGACGTGCGCATCAGCACCGTGCCGACGACGATCGGCGAGCGCATCGTGATGCGCTTGCTCGACAAGACCGCCAAGCTCTACACCCTGGACGAGATCGGCCTCGAAGAGAAGAACAAGGCCATGCTCCGGGAGTTCCTGAACTACACCTCGGGGATCATCCTGGTCACGGGCCCCACCGGTTCGGGCAAGACCACGACCCTCTACGCGGGCCTGACCGAGATCGACACGACCCAGAAGAACGTCCTGACCATCGAGGACCCGGTCGAGTACTCGCTGCCGGGCATCAGCCAGGTGCAGGTGGCGACCAAAAAGGGCCTGACCTTCGCCTCGGGCCTGCGGTCGTTCCTGCGCCAGGACCCGGACGTGATGATGGTCGGCGAGATCCGCGACCTCGAGACCGCCGAGGTGGCCATCCGTGCGGCCTTGACGGGTCACCTGGTGTTCTCGACCGTGCACACCAACGACGCGGCCTCGACGATCGCACGCATGGTCGACCAGGGGGTCGAGCCCTACCTGGTGGCGACCTCGGTGGTCCTGGTGATCGCCCAGCGCCTGGTGCGCACGATCTGCCCCCATTGCAGGACGATCGGCCCGATCACGCCGGAATGGAAGGCCAAGATCGACAAGGTCGGCCTGTCTTCCGAGGCCCTGGATCACCAGATCGCCTACGGCATGGGCTGCGACGAGTGCTTCCACACGGGCTACAGCGGCCGGACGGCGATCTACGAGTTCCTGCCGGTCGACGAGGTCCTGCGCACGCAGATCATGGAGAACGCCACCGCCAGCCAGATGATGCGCAGCGCCATCGACAGGGGCATGATCACCCTGCGCGCCGATGGCTGCGACAAGATCCGCCGCCGCCAGACGACGCCGGACGAGGTGCTGCGCATGACCCAGATGGACTTCGGCTGAGCCGGGCCGGGCGGCACCCTAACGGGCGCCAACCAGCCACGGCCCCGGCCCGGGCTGCCCGCCCAGGGATCCCCCGGGCCAAGCTAGCCAAGAACGTTCTCTTCCCGTACAGCTCGGACAGCCCGCCCACCCATGCCGATCTTCGAATACAAGGCCTACGCCAAGGGTGGCGCGACTCGCACAGGGGTGATCGATGCCGACAGCCCCCGGGAGGCGCGCCAGCGCCTGCGTCGCGATGACCTGCTGGTCAGCGAGCTGCGCCCGTTGCGCGGCCGCGGCCTGCGCGCGGGCTCGGACGCCAACAAACAGGAGGGCCTGTCCAAACCCTCCAAGCCGGGGATCCTGGGTCGCTACCTGGAATCGCGGCGGGCCGCCCAGAACGGCGCCAGCGGCCGCGATGTGGAGCTGGTCGGTGCGATCACCCGCCAACTGGGCACCCTGCTGGGCGCCGGCATCCCGCTCTCCGAGGCCCTCAAGGCGATCATCGAACAGGCCGAATCCCGGCGCATCGAGACCCTCTTCCGCGAGCTGCGCGAGCGCATCACCCAGGGCAGCTCCCTGGGCGAATCCCTGGGCGAGCACCCGGAGCTGTTCAGCGACCTGTACGTGAACATGGTCAAGGCCGGTGAAGCCACCGGCCAAGTCGACGTGGTCCTGCGGCGCCTGGCGGACTTCCTGCAGGCCCAGCGCGCCATGCAGCGCAAGGTGGTTTCCGCCCTGACCTACCCGCTGCTGATGGTCAGCCTGGGTCTGCTGGTGGTCTCGGTGCTGATGGCCTTCGTGGTGCCCAAGATCACCTCGATGCTGCAGGACACGGGTCAAAAGATGCCCGTACCCACCCAGCTCTTGATGGACATCAGCGACGTCTTCAAGAACTACTGGTGGCTGGGCCTGCTGGGCATGGCGGCCGTGTTCTCCATCGTGGGCCGCTACTACCGCACCCCGGGCGGCAAGCGCCGGCTCGACCGCTTGGTCCTCAAGCTGCCCTTCTTCGGAGAGCTGCTGCGCAAGCGCTCGGTCTCGCGCTTCACCCGCACGCTCTCGACGCTGCTGACCAGCGGCGTGGCGGCGGTGCCGGCCCTCGAGATCACCGCCAACGTGGTCGGCAACCAGGTCATCGCGGACGCCACCGAGGAGATCCGCAGCAAGATCCTGGAGGGCACCGACATCGCCACACCGCTCAAGGCCACCGGGGCCTTCCCCGCCACCGTCGGCTACATGGTGGCCGTGGGCGAACAATCGGGCGAACTCGAGGTCATGCTCGATCGCATCGCCGATGCCTACGACGAAGAAGTCGATGTGGTCTCCGAGCGCGTGCTCTCGATCCTCGAACCGATCATGATCATCGTGCTGGCCATCGTGGTCGGCTTCATCGTGATCTCGATCATCCTGCCGATCCTGCAGGTCGGCTCGATCCAGTGACGACCGCGGCGGATCGCTCCGCCGCCTTACCTCCCGCCGGCGACGGCGCCTCCATGAAGAACCTCTCCTCCAACCGGCCGGCCCGCCGCGCTGGCTTCACCCTGGCCGAGATGATGGTCGTGATCGTCATCATCGGCCTGCTGGCCACCCTGGTGGTGCCCAACGTGGTCGGTTTCCTGAGCCGCGCTCTGGGCGGCAAGGTCAAGTCGGACATCAACCAGATCTGCAACGCGATCGACAACTACGCGGTGCAGAACGCGGCCCAGTACCCCGAGAGCCTCGAGGACCTGATCAACCCGCCCGAGGGGCAGCCCGCCTACCTCAAGGCCAAGTCGATCCCCAAGGACCCCTGGAAGCGCGAGTACCGCTACGATCCGCCCAGCGTGACGGGCACCGGCCAGTACCGCGTCTACACCCTGGGCAAGGACGACAGCGAGGGCGGCGAGGGAGAAGACGCCGACATCGACAACATCAGCATCCAGGAAGACAACTGATGGGAGCAGGGCTCCAGCGCGGCGGCACAGGGTCCCGCGGACTCGGCTCGAGCCCGCGGAGCCCCGGCGTGCACGGCCCCATGGGCGTCGGTCACGCCCGCCGCTGGAGTCGCGATGGCCTGGGAGCAGAGCGCCTGACAGCAGAGCGCCTGACAGCGGATCGCCTGGGAGCGGATCGAGCCGGGCAGCCGGCCGTCCCGGCCCGTGGGTCCGCGCAGGCCCCGCTGGCGGGCCTGCCGGTATCCGCGCGGCGCGGCGGCTTCACCCTGGTGGAGCTGATGGTGACGATCATCGTGATCGGCCTGCTGGCCTCGGTGGTCGGGATCAGTTGGGAGTCGATGCTGCCGGGGCAGAAGCTCAACACCGACATCCGCGTGCTTTCCAATCTGATCGCCCAGACCCGCTCGGAAGCCATCGCGCGTTCCGCGGAATTCTGGATGGTCTACAACTTCGAGCAGGACGCCTACTGGATGCTGACCCCCTTCGATGAGGAGGGCCAGATCCAGTTCGACGAGGAGCAGCGCCGGGCCTTGTTCAAGACCAAGCTGGCCAAGGGCATCCACTTCGATCGCATCGTGATCGACGGCAAGGATTACGACATCAACGATCGCGAGGTCTTCGTGCGCTTCGACGCCCTGGGCTCCTCCAGCGAGCACCGCATCGTGCTCAGCCAGGAGCGGCCGCCCGCGCTGTTCACCATCGAGGTGCTCGGGCTGACCGGGCTGATCCGTTTCCACGACGGCCTGTTCGAGCGCGAGGAGCCCCGGGACTCCGACTTCCAATGATTCCCCTAGGTTCCACGGGCGCCGGGCGTCGCCAGCCGCAGGGCTCGGCCCGCGCCGCGGGCTTCACGTTGGCGGAGGTCGCGGTCACGATCGTGATCGTGGGCATGGCGCTGGTGTTGTGCCTGCAAGGGCTGTCCGGGTCCAAGCTGCAGGCCGCCCAGACGCGCAATTACAAGCTGGCCCGGGAACTCGGCCTGCAGACCCTCGGGGAGGTCGGCGCCGGCCTCTGGGCCGGGGAGGTCACCGATGGCCTCGACGGCAGTTACGCCGATCGCGGCCACCCGGAGTTCAGCTACGAGTTGGTGGTCGGCGAGGACCAGTTCATCGAGGAAACCGCCTTCGAGAGCGGGCGCTACGACAGCTGGAGGGATTCCGACGAAGACGAGGAAGACGAAGAAGAGCAGACCGAGCAGCCCTACGAAAAGGTGCGCATCCGGGTCACCTTCCCGCAGATCCAGGAGTACGAGAACACGCTGACCCTGGAGCAGTGGTTCCCCTGGCAGCAGGTCTACGGCGATTCGGAGGAACGGGAGAAGGCCGGATTGGCCAACGAGAACAACACGGCGGCCGACGCCGGCGCCGCGGGGGCTGCCGGAGCCCTGGGCGCTGCAGGCGGAGGGACGGCACGATGAAGCTCTTGAACAACTTGGACCGCTCGAGGGACCTACGGCAGGGCGGCGCCTCGGTCCACGGCCCGGCGCCTTCGCGACAGGGTCAGCCCGGCCGTGCGCGGTCCGCGGGCTTCACCCTGGTGGAGGTCATGGTGGTCATGCTGGTCATGTCCGGCCTGCTCGTGTCCATCTCCCAGGTGCTCAACTCGGCCCGCTCCTCGCGGGACCTGATCTACAACATCCAGGAAACCCAGCTGACCGGCCCGGCGATCCTGGACCTGATCGAGCGCGACCTGCGCGGCTTGTTCCTGTTCCTGCGCCTCCCGGAGGACGCCCTGTCGGTACGCGACCGGGTGATCTCGGGCTTCGACGCGGATTCGATCCACTTCGTGACCAGCACCAACTCCCGGCTGGTGACCGAGGGTCGCGACCGCAAGGTGCGCTCGGACGTCTGCGAGGTGGGCTACGTGCTGCGCCCCAGCCCGGAGGCCCCCAACGACTTCCTCGAGATCTGGCGGCGCGAGAGCTACGGCGTCGACGAGCTGCCCTTCGAGGGCGGGCGCTACAGCTTCCTGCACGACCGCATCAAGGGTTTCGACATCCAGCTCTTCGAGGGCATCGGCGATGATTCGGAACCGATCGACTCCTGGGAAAAAGGCACCCACGAAAAGCCCCTGCCGCGGCGCATCGAGATCACGCTGACGATCGAATTGGCACCGCGGCTGGTGCGCGAGCAGCTCACGGTCGCGCCCACGGACATGCGCACGCTCGAGTATCGCCGGGTGATCCCGATCCCTTCGGGGCTGGCCCTGGCGATCAACCTGCAGCCGATCCCGCGCCCGCCGGACATCGCCAAGCCGGTCCCCGGTCAGGCGCCGGGCAGCGCCCTGGGCGCAGGCGGGCCGGGCGGTCCCGGCGGTCCCCCCGGGGCAGGCCTGGGCCCCGGCAACCCCGCCCAGGGTGGCGGCATCGACTTCCCCGGCCTGGGCGGCGACGCCGGAGGCGGCAGCCCCCAGATCCCCGGCAACCTCCTCCAGGGCCTGCCGCCCCTGGGCGGCGGCTGAATCAAGCCTCGGCCTGACCGCTGGACTCGAGTCTGCGGGCTTCCCGAAAAGTGCAGGGCTCCGCTGCCCACAGGATTCCCCCGAAGCCCCATTTTCTCCCCAGCACGTCCTCCAGGGCCCGGTTGTCGAGGGAGAGGTCCGCGACCATCAGCTTCAGCCGGCGATTCTCGTCTTCGAGCATTCAGACACGCCTGGCCTCCGAGAGCTCGAGCGCGCCGAACTTGGCACGCCAACTGGTGATCGTCTGGGCGCTCGCTCCATGCTCGCGGGCCAGGGCGGCGACCTTGGCGCCGGCCTCGGCTTCTTTCAGGATCGCGATGATCTGGGCTTCGGTGAATCGGCTCTCGCGCATCGGAGGTCTCCAGGGGGGGGTGCTCTACCCGAAGGTTCCAGTTCACGCTGGACCGGTTTCCGGGGGCTGCCTCAGCGTCAGGTCTGAGCCCGGGCCTTGAGGACCATGCGCCAGAGGGGCTTCAGCAGTTCGAGCGCCAGCAGGATGCCGAGGCCGGCCAGGGGCGGCACTGCGATCCAGGGGCCTTCGAGGACGCCGAAACCGAACAAGTTTCGCGCTGGGGCCCAGAGGAACGTCAGGGAGAGCAACGCACCGACGATCGGCAGCACAATAGCCAGCGCCCGATTGGGCCGAAGGATCGCCGAGAGGATCGAGTTGGAGTTGGAGCGATCGATCAGAATCAGGGCCACGACCCCGAGAACCAGTGTCGCGAAGGTCAGCCCGCGCACCTGATTGGGATCGAGGCCATAACCCGGGGTGAACCAGGCGGCGCAACCGGTAACGCCGAGCACCAGTAGCCCCTGAACTAGGCTCCAAACGACCGTGGGCCAGGAGAACAGCGGCTCTTTGACACGACGCGGCGAACGTCGCATGACGCCGGCCTCCTCGCGCTCCGCTTCGAAGACCAGGGCGCAGACCGGATCGATCACCATCTCCAAGAAGGCGATGTGCACGGGCCCGAACAACAACGGCATGCCGAACAGCAGCGGCATCAGCGCCAGCCCGGCGATCGGCACGTGCACGGCCAGAATGAAGCTGATCGCCTTGCGCAGGTTGTCGTAGATGCGACGGCCCAGCCGCACCGTGGTGACGATCGAGCCAAAATCGTCATCCAGCAGGACGATCGAGGCCGCTTCGCGCGCCACATCGGTGCCGCGTGCGCCCATGGCGACCCCGATGTCCGCGGCCTTGAGGCTGGGCGCATCGTTGACCCCATCGCCCGTCATCGCCACCACGGCGCCCTGGGCCTTGAGCGCTTGGACGATACGCAGCTTCTGCTCGGGCAGAATGCGTGCAAAAATCGAGACCTTGGCGACCGCGGCGACGAGCTCAGCGTCCTGCAGCAACGCAAGCTCTTTACCGGTCAACACCACATCGCCGGTCAATCCCGCAGCCGCCGCGATCGCCCGCGCGGTGAACGGGTGGTCGCCGGTGATCATGATCACGCGAATCCCCGCCGCTCGACACTCAGCCACCGCGGCTGGGACAGAAGCTCGCAAGGGGTCAGCTAAACCGACGAGCCCCAGCAACCGAAACTCGAAATCCCCCTGCGCAGCGGGCAGCGACCGTTCCAGCGGCCAGTCCGCTTGGGCCACCGCAAGCACACGCAGGCCTTCCCGTGCCATGGCGTCCACCTGGGCTTCCAAGGCCTGTCCCTGATCAGCGGACAGCTTGCAAAGGCCGGCCATCGCCTCGGGCGCGCCCTTCGCGGCGATGGCTAGGCCCCGGGGGCCTTTCCAAACCTGGGTCATCGCCAGCAATTCCACGGACAGGGGATAACTCCGCACCAAGGTCCGCCCCGCCCCTGGCAAGCGCTCCCCTCCTCGCAGGTCTTCCCCGGCTAGGGCGTGAAAGGCCTTCTCCATCGGGTCGAAGGGCTCCGGGGCCGAAGCCAAGACCCCCGCTGTCAGGAGCTCGCGGAACGCCACCGGCAGAAGGCTATCCTTGGTTACGGTGTGCGCAGTGCCCTCGATCCGCCTAAGCGCAGCGATGCGCATGCGATTTTCCGTCAGCGTGCCGGTCTTGTCGGTGCACAGAACGCTGGCCGCCCCCAGCGCTTCGATGGCCGAAGCCCGGCGGGTCAGAACGCGCATCTTGGAAATGCGCCAGGCCCCCATCGCCATGAAGACCGCCAAGACCATGGGGAACTCCTCGGGCAGCATCGCCATGCCGACCGCGATTCCGGCCAAGACCCCATCCAGCCAGCCGCCCCGCAGGAGCCCGTAGAGCAACACGACCACGGCACTGACCCCGGCACCAATCGCCGCCGTGGCGATCACCAGACCCCGCATCTGTCGTTGCAGGTGGGGAGTCTCCGGCTCGATCTGGTTGAGGCTTTTGCCGATCCGGCCGATTTCGCTGTTGGCTCCGGTGGCCGTGACTTCGGCCAGGGCTGAGCCCCGCACGATCAAGGTTCCGGAAAAGACCATCGGCAGGTCATGACCTCCAGGCCGCAGAGCGGTTGGCTGCTCGCCCGCCCGCTTGCGAACCGCCTCCGCTTCGCCGGTCAAAAGAGACTCGTCCGCGGACAGATCCGTGGCCTCGATCAACCGGCCATCCGCGGGCACCCGATCACCTTCGGACAAAACGATCAAATCGCCGCGCACCACCTCGCGCCCCGCGATGCGCACGCGCTCACCATCCCGAATGACCAAGGCACGCGGACTGGACAAATCCCGCAGGGCTTCCAGCACTCGGCTGGTGCGTGCCTCCTGGATCGTAGTGATCGCAATGGACATGCAAGCAAAAGCCAGCAAAATCAGCGCTTCAGGCCAACTGCCCAGCAACAGGTACACCACGCCCCCGCCCAACAGCAGCGCCAGCATGGGTTCCCGCAGCACGTCCGAAAGAATGCGAAACCGGGACCGGCGCTTTGCGGTGGCCAGCTCATTCGGCCCCTCCGCCTCCAGCCGCTCAGCCGCAGCCGCCGCCGTCAGTCCCCTGAGGTTTGCTTCATGCTCATCGTGCAGCACATTGGGTGAAATTGGTTTCATGAACCTGCAACCTTAGGTGTGAAGCAACTTGGTGCGCAGAACACACCCTCGGGGAACACCCCCAAACCGGCCAGTTGGGGTCAGGTCAAGGGCGGCAAGTGGAGCAGAAC
>JBIKLM010000578.1:0-2525 GCA_044359835.1 Planctomycetota bacterium | reverse complement strand
GCTCCAGCAGAGGCCAGGGCCGTTTGGAGTCGCGTCAGGCCGCGCGGTAATCTGCCGGCCTTGGCCATGAGCGCGCCCCTGCCGCCTCCGATCGAGCTGTGCTTCGCCGCAGCGCAGGAACTGGGGCTCGGCGCCAGGCTGCTCGATGCCGAGCACGGGTATCTATGGGAGCTCTCCGACGGGCGCGGCTTCCAGCGCGCGATCGTGGGCTCGAAGCTGCCGGTCAACGACGCCTGCGCCGACCGCCTGGCCCAGGACAAGCACTACACGCAGATCGTGCTCAGGGACTTCGGCTATCGCGTGCCGCGGAGCGTGCGGCTGCTCTGCCCGCGGCAATGGCGGCAGCCCGAGTTCGCAGCCGAGCTCGAAGCCCAGCGCGGCCTGGCCCCGGCGCGCGACCTGGCGGCGGAACTGGGCTTTCCGCTGGTGGTCAAGCCCAACGCCTTGTCCCACGGGCGCCAGGTGACGCTGGTCGAGGACTTCGCTGCCCTGGAAGCGGCCGTGGCCGAGGTCTTCCGCTGGGACACGATCGCCCTGGTGCAGGAGCGCGTCCGCGGGCGCGAGTTCCGGCTCGATTTCCTGGGCGAGCGTTATCTGATCGGCTACGAGCGCCGGCCCCTGCGCCTGATCGGAGATAGCCGACATTCCCTCGGCGAGCTCCTGCTCGCGGCGGATCCGCGGCTCTGCCCCGGCGCGCTGCTGGACGAGCTGCGCGCCGGCGCGGCCTGGCGGCGGGCGCTGGCGGCCGCCGGGGCGCCCGGCGGCGCGCCGGAGGAACTGGCCTGGACGCCGCCCCGGGGCTGCCTGCTCGAGCTCTCCAGCGAGATCATGAACCTCAACCGCGGCGCCAGCGCGGTGTTCCTCCCGGAGATCCCCGAAGCCTGGCGGCGCTGGTCGGTGGAGCTCGGCCGGCGCCTCGGGCTCGAGCACTTCGGCTTGGACCTGCGCGCCGAAAGCCTCGACGCGCAGCCCGAGAGCGCCTGCGTCCTGGAGGTCAACGCCACGCCCCTGGTGGTGCAGATGGCGCGGCTTGGACACCGGCGCGAAGCCCTGGACGCCTGGTGCGCCGTGATGCGCCGCGCGCTCGAAAAGGCGGGCGCCTGTGCACCGCCAACGACCGGCCTTTGAGCGGCAGCGCGCGGCGCCGGCCCGCGGCGCGGGGACCGAAGGCCCGGAGGAAGCGCCGACCGCTGCGCCCGCGCCCCTTTGAGACACGCCCCTCTGGCCTATCCTGGGTCCATGGCGGCGTTGCTCGAGCTGGGACCGGCCGGTCTGTACTGCGCCGCCGGCGACTTCCACGTGGACCCCTGGCGGCCCGTGGAGCGCGCGCTGATCACCCACGCCCATGCCGACCACGCCCGCCCGGGCCACCGGCGTTTCCTGTGCGCCGAGCCGGGCCTCGAGCTGCTGCGCCTGCGCGTGCAGGGCAGCACCGCGGCTGCCGGCGTGGCGCCGGCTGCGGAGCTCAGCGGGCTGCCCTACGGACAGCGTCTGCGGATCGGCGGCGCCATCGTCTCGTTCCATCCCTCGGGGCACTTGCTGGGCGCGGCCCAGATCCGCATCGAGGTCCGCGGCGAGGTGTGGGTCGCGGGCGGCGACTACAAGCTCGCCGCGGACCCGAGCGCCGCCCCCTTCGAACCTCAGACCTGCCACACCTTCATCAGCGAATCGACCTTCGGGCTGCCGATCTATCGCTGGGCTCCGGACGGCGAGCTGTTCGACGGCCTGCTCGCCTGGTGGCGCGACGCCCAGGCCGCCGGCCGCACCGCCGTGCTCTACGCCTACGCGCTCGGCAAGGCTCAGCGCATCCTGGCGCGCCTCGGGGAACGGGCGGACGACCTGCCCGGACCGATCGGCGTGCACGGCGCGATCGCGCGGCTGCTGCCGCCCTACCAAGCCGCCGGCATCCATCTGGCCCCGTGCCTGCCGGCCAGCGCAGACAACGCCCCGGCGCTGGCCGGCCGCGGGCTCCTGCTGGCGCCGCCGGCGGTCCAGGGCACGCCCTACCTGCGCAAGTTCGGGCCCCTGAGCGAGGCCCTGGCCTCCGGCTGGATGACCCAGCGGGGCCAGCGTCGGCGCCGCGGCCTGGAGCGCGGTTTCGCGCTTTCGGACCACGCCGACTGGCCCGGGCTGTGGGCCGCGGTGCGCGCGACCGGAGCCGAGCGCGTGCTGGTGACCCACGGGACCGTCGAGCCCTTCGTGCGCGCGCTGCGCGAGGCAGGCCTCGATGCGGCGCCCCTCGCGGCGCCCTACGGGCAGGAGGAACCCGACGGGGCCTTCGAAGCGGGCGGAGAGGCGGCCCCTGCGTCCGACGCCGATTCCGCCCGAGGACCAAGCGAGCACGCCATCGAGGCGCTGGCTCCGGCCGGGCCCCTTGCAGCGGACCCACCTAGCTCGGACCACAGCTCTGCGGCGGAGGCCAAGGCATGAGGGAGTTCGCCGCCCTGTTCTTCGCCCTCGACGGCCAAAGCCGCAGCAGCGACAAGCTGGCGGCGCTCGAGCGCTACTTCCAAAGCGCGCCGCCC
>JBIKLM010000145.1:0-9310 GCA_044359835.1 Planctomycetota bacterium | reverse complement strand
CCCTGCCCGGCCCCCTTCGTCAGCCCGGCCCAACGAGCGCTCCCATGAGCATGGTTCCGCCCTCCGCATCGAGCCCCGAAGGCATCCCCAGCGCCCCGGTCGGCAGCCATTACGAGCTGCCCCGTCCCGCCTCCGCCGAGACCTCGCGCTTCGCCCCGACCGCGTCGTCCTATCCGGATGGCGGCGCCGCGGGCCGCAGCGCCGCGGCCCTGGCGAGCCGGGAAACCGGAGCTGAAACCAGCGGCCGCCAGGAGCAGGGCCGCCACGAGCAGACGGGAGGCGTCGGCATGCGCGTCAAGAAACGCAACGGCAGTTTCGAGCCCGTCGACCTCAACAAGATCGTGCGCGCCATCACACGCTGCTGCGGTGGCTTGGATGCGGTCGACCCGATGCGCGTCGCCACGCGCACGATCAGCGGGCTCTACGACGGCGCCACCACCTCCGAGCTCGACCAGCTCTCGATCCAGACGGCCGCTTCGCTGATCGCGGAGGAGCCCCAGTACTCGAACCTGGCCGCCCGCCTGCTCGGCACGTTCATCGAGAAGGAGGTCGCCGGTCTCGACATCCAGAGCTTCAGCCAATCGATCAAGCACGGCCACGCCGCCGGCCTGATCTCGGACCAAGTGCGCGCCTTCGTCGACCAGAACCGCCGCAAGCTCGACGACGCGATCAAACCCGAGCGCCTGAGCCTGTTCGGCTATTTCGGCCTGCGTACGGTCTACGATCGCTACCTGCTCAAGGACCCGCACAAGCGGCGCGTCTTCGAGACGCCCCAGTACTTCTTCATGCGCGTGGCCTGCGGCCTGGCCAAGGATCCCGTCGAGGCGATCGAGTTCTACGACCTGATCTCGTCCCTGGCTTACCTGCCCTCGTCGCCGACCCTGTTCAACTCGGGCACCCACCGGACCCAGCTGTCGAGCTGCTACCTGCTCGACTCCCCGGCGGACGACCTGACCTCGATCTACAAGCGCTACACCGACATCGCCCAGCTCTCCAAGTACGCCGGCGGCATCGGCGTGGCCTACCACCGCGTGCGCGCCAAGGGCTCCCTGATCCGCGGCACCAACGGGCACAGCAACGGCATCGTGCCCTGGCTCAAGACCCTCGATTCCTCCGTGGCCGCCGTCAACCAGGGCGGCCGTCGCAAGGGCGCCGCGTGCGTCTACCTGGAGACCTGGCACGCCGACATCGAGGACTTCCTGTCGCTGCGCGACAACACCGGCGATGACGCACGCCGGACCCACAACCTCAACACCGCCAACTGGGTGCCGGACCTGTTCATGCAGCGCGTCGAAGCGGGTGCGAACTGGTCGCTGTTCGACCCCAAGGCCGTGCCGCACCTGACCGACCTGTACGGCGAGGCCTTCGAGAAGGCCTATCTGGAGGCCGAGGCCAAGGGCCTGGCCGTGCGCAGCGTCTCCGCGCGGGAGCTCTACAGCCGCATGATGCGCGCCCTGGCCCAGACCGGCAACGGCTGGATGACCTTCAAGGACCACTCGAACCTGAAGTGCAACCAGACCGGGGCCAACGGGAACGTGGTCCACCTCTCGAACCTGTGCACGGAGATCATCGAGGTCACCAGCCAGTCCGAGACCGCGGTCTGCAACCTCGGGTCGATCAACGTGGGCCGTTTCGTGGTCGGCGAAGAGATCGACTACGCCGCCCTGGGGCGGGTGGTGCGCACGGCGGTCAAGTACCTGGACCGCGTGATCGACATCAACTACTACCCGACTGCGGAAGCCGAGGCCAGCAACCGCCGCTGGCGCCCGGTCGGGCTCGGGCTGATGGGGCTCGCCGATGTCTTCTTCCAGCTCTCGCTGCCCTTCGAGAGCGACCGCGCGCGCGAGATCTCCCGCCGCATCCAGGAGGAGGTCTACTTCCACGCCCTGGCCCAGTCGGTCGAGCTGGCGGTCCAGAGCGGTGCCCACGGGGCCTTCGAAGAGACCCGCGCGGCCCGCGGCGTGTTCCAGTTCGAGCTGTGGCCGGAGGCCAAACAGCCCGAGGACATGCAGCGCTGGGAGGCCCTGCGTGCGCGCATGGTCCAGCATGGCCTGCGCAACTCGCTGCTGATCGCGATCGCCCCGACCGCCACGATCGCCTCCATCGCGGGCTGCTACGAGTGCATCGAGCCGCAGGTCAGCAACCTGTTCAAGCGCGAGACGCTCTCCGGCGACTTCATGCAGATCAACAACTACCTGGTGCGCGACCTCAAGTCCCTGGGCTTGTGGAACGAGTCCATGCGCAACCGCATCAAGCGCGCCGACGGCTCGATCGCGGACATCCAGGAGCTGCCCTCCAGCCTGCGTGAGGTCTATCGCACCGCCTGGGAGATCCCGATGCGATCGCTGATCGACATGGCCGCCGAGCGCGGGGCCTACATCGACCAGAGCCAGTCCCTCAACCTGTTCATCGAGACGCCCACGATCGGCAAGCTCTCCTCGATGTACCTGTACGCCTGGAAGAAGGGTCTCAAGACCACCTACTATCTGCGCTCGCGGCCGGCGACCCGCATCACCCAGACCGACGCCAGCTCCGGCGAGGTGCACAGCGAAGCTCCCCAAGCGGCGCCGGCCGGCGCCGCGACCAGCGACGCCGAGGCGGTGGCCTGCTCCCTCGAGAATCCGGAGAGCTGCGAAGCCTGCCAGTGAGGCGCTCGCGGACGGGCCGGGCCAGGCCCGTCCGCCGGCCAGCCCGATCCCGGGGCCAGGCAGCGTCTCTGGCGCCGGCTCCTGCGTCGCTGGCCAGGCCGCCGGCGGCGCTCGCGTGTCTCGCCGATCGCCGCGTTCGCTTGGCTCCCTGAATTTCGGGCCCCTGTAGAACTCCTGCGAGGCCCGCCTGCTGGAAGGCCGCTTGGCGCCACCGGTTCTTCCCTGGAGCGAAGCAACATACGACCCACAAAGCGCCCGAGGGCGGCCGCCCAGCGGCGCCGCCCCGCCGCCCTGATCCACCTCCGTCCATCGCAACGCCACCGGCCCCACGACCGGCAAACTCGCGGCCCCTGCGGCCGCCCCTCGACATGCTGCTAGAACCCGGAATGGACCTGACCCTGCGGCCGATGCGGTACCCGATCTTCTACGAGATGTACCGCAACGCGATCAAGAACACCTGGACGGTGGAGGAGGTCGACTTCTCTACCGACCTGGTCGACCTGTCCCATCGCCTGTCCGCGGCGGAGCTCCATCTCGTGCGCCGGCTGGTGGCCTTCTTCGCCACCGGGGACTCGATCGTGGCCAACAACCTGGTGCTGAACCTCTACAAGCACATCAACGCGCCCGAAGCGCGCATGTACCTGTCGCGCCAGCTCTACGAGGAAGCGCTGCACGTCCAGTTCTACCTGACGTTGCTGGATTCCTACATCCCCGACCTCAAGGAGCGCGAGCAGGCCTTCCAGGCGATCCACAACATCCCCTCGATCACCCGGAAGGCGGAGTTCTGCTTCAAGTGGATGGACTCGATCCAGTCCCTCGAGCAGTGCCGCAGCAAGCAGGACCGGCGCAGGTTCCTGATGAACCTGATCTGCTTCGCGACCTGCATCGAAGGCCTGTTCTTCTTCGCCGCCTTCGCCTACGTCTACTTCATGCGCAGCAAGGGCCTGCTGAACGGCCTGGCCGCGGGCACGAACTGGGTCTTCCGCGACGAAAGTACCCACATGGCCTTCGCTTTCGAGGTCGTCTCCACCGTGCGCCGCGAGGAACCCGACCTGTTCGACCAGGAGATGCAGCGCGACGTGATCCGCATGATCGAGGAGGCGGTCGAGTGCGAGATGCAGTTCGCCGAGGACCTGCTCTCGGGCGGTGTCGGCGGGCTTTCGGCCCGCGACATGCGTCAGTACCTGCAGTTCGTTGCCGACCAGCGCCTGCGGAACCTGGGGATGCAGCCGCGGTTTGGGGTCAAGAACCCGTTCCCGTTCATGGACCTGCAGGATGTGCAGGAACTCTCCAATTTCTTCGAGCGCCGGGTGTCCGCCTACCAGGTTGCGGTCAGCGGGGAGGTCGCGTTCGACGAGTCCTTCTGACAGTTGGTCCCCGGCAGTTGTCCGGCGGACCCCCGGCGCTCGAAGAAATTCATTGCTGTTTTGCCAGCCCGCTGGCGCGGGCTGGGCCATTCGAGCGCCGGGTGTCCGGCAACCCAGGTCGCGGTCAGTGGAGAGGTTGCGTTCGACGAGTCCTTCTGACAGGTAGTCCCCGGCAGTTGTCCGGCGGAAACCCGGCGCTCGAAGAAATTCGTTGCTGTTTTGCCAGCCCGCTGGCGCGGGCTGGGCCATTCGAGCGCCGGCGGTCCGGCAGCCCAGGTCGAGGTCGGGGCGAGGCCCTGTTCGACGAATCCGTTCGAGCTAGGGGACTTAGGGGCTGTCCGATGCACCCGAGGAGGCCGAAGACACACTCGGCACGCTCGCCTGAGGGCGAGCGGGGGCTCACCACTCGGGTTCTTCGGCGGGGGTGAAGCGCGCGATCGCAAGGCCCAGGGCGGCCAGGGTGGGCAGCAGGGCGATGCCGGCGTGCAGCAGGGTGGCCGGGGAGTTCCAGCGCGCGCCCGGCCTAGGCGCCAGCAGCGCCAGGGGCCAGGGGGCCAGGCAGAGCAGGGCTTGGTCGAGGCCCAGCTCGTTGTAGTGCACGCCGAGCACGACCAAGGCCAGGTGGCCCGCCAGCAGGGCTCCGCGGGCGCCCAGCGCCAGCTCGGAAGCGGGCTGCCGCTCGCTCGGCGATCCGCTGGCCGGCAAGCTCGCGCTGCGCCGGGCTTCGATCAGCGCGTGTAGGCACAGTCCCAGGGTTGCCGCGGCGAGGGCTCCCGACATCTGGGCCAGCTTGCGCGAGCCGGACAGGCCGATCACCAGGCTGGAGAGGCCGACGGCGGACCCCCCCACGAGCAGCGCCGGGAAGGATCCAGCCCGACGGGCGCCGGCCTCCGCCGCGTGCCAGGCCAGGTTGGCCGCCAGGGTCCACAGGGCGACCCAACCCAGGCTCTCGGCCGGCGTCCAGGAACCCTTCAGCTTGGGATAGAAGCACAAGACCAGCACGCCCAGGCTGAGGCTGATCGGGAGAACGAGGCGCAAAGCTGGCCGGGCTCCCAGGGCCGCCCAGCCCGTCGCCGCGCCCAATGCGGGGATCACGAACAGCCACTGCTCGACGCGCACCGCGGACAAGCTCGGATAGCGGCCCGGGTAGAGAGCGCCGTTGAGCTCGATGTGCAGCACCAGATAGCCCGCCACGAGCGCCAAGGCGGCTCCCAGGATGGGCCGCCGACGCCCCAGCAGGGCCACGATCGAGAAGGCCACCAGGAAGGGCACCGGGCCGCCCAGGATCAGTTCCCGAAGGGGCGGCAGGTCATCGAGGTCGAACGGCATGGATCCAGGGGCGGGGGACGTCGAGCAGGCGCCGCGATCGGCTTCGAGCGAGCGTGAGAACCCTGCGGGGACCAGCGCAAGGGCACTCCCGGCGGGACTGGCCCAGGCCGATCAGCCGGTCGGTCGTAGGCCGCTGCAAGAACCCGAGGCGCATGGACCTGAGGCGGCCAGGAAGGGCGCTGTGGGAGCGGTACCGTGGCCAGCGCTCGGGCCGTGCTCGTGCCTCGAGCCTCGGTGCCGTCGGACGGGGGCCGAAAGGCCCGTGCCCGGGCTCGTGGGCAGGCTCTGGTGCAGATGGGGACGATTCTGCCGCAGCCCGTGCGGGCCTGAAAACGAGCATCGACTCGGGGCTGGCCGAGTCGATGCTGCTTCGGGCTTTCGAAGGCTGGGGTTGGGCCGACCGAGGCGCTCGGCGGTCCTGCGGGACCTCAGGCTGGGCCCGAAGCCCGGCCACGGGACGTTGCTGGGAACCGCGCCCGGGTCGAGTTCAGCGCGGGGTCAGCGCGCTTCGACCTCGAGGTCGAGCGCCACGTTGACTTCGTCTCCCAGGCTGTTGCCCTCGAGGCCGTAGCTGATGCCGAAATCCGAGCGCTTGAGCACGAAGGCGCACGAGAAGCCGTGCTTGGTCTTGCCCTCGCGGCTCTGGCTCTCGCCCACGTGCTGGGCGTAGACCGCCAGGTCCTTCTCGACGCCCATCCACTTGACCTTGCCGGCGATCTGCAGCTCCTTGCCGCGCTGCTGGATGCGGGTGCTCTCGAAAGCGATCGTGGGGAACTGCTCGACCGAGAAGAAGTCGCTGCCGCGCAGGTGGTCGTCGCGCTTGCCGTTGTTGGTGTCCACGCTGCCGGCCTGGATCTCGAAGCTGATCTTGGACTTGTCCAGCTGCTTGGGATCGTAGGCGAATTCGCCGCTGAACTCGTTGAAGCGCCCGGTGGCGTAGCCGGTCTGCATGTGCATGACCCGGAAGTTGATCGAGGAGTGCACCGGGTCCAGGGCGAAGACCGGCACCTCGGCGGGCGCCACGGCCACCGCTTCCTGGGCGCTGGGAAGGAAGGTCGAGAGGGCCAGGCCGGCGGCGCCGAGCAGGATGGAGGGAATCAGGGTCGCGGAACGCATGGTGAGTTGGGGTAGGGGACCTGAGCAGAGCTTTGGTCGCTCCTGTCCATCTTTCAAGGGCCTCTGGGCCGGGTGCCTGCTACGCGGGCCGCGCCGCGGCGTGACCCGGGATCGGGGCCCAGCCCCGCGGCGAGTGCCGATCAGAAGCCCACCCAGGTAGGCATGGACGGCCTGGAAGAGGGCGGACCCAGGGCCCGTCCATTTTCGGGAAGGGCCCGCGCCTCCGGCGCGCGGGCCCGCAGTAGCCCCCCGGGCCGCCCTCCTTGGGGGCGCCGGATGCTCACTCGAGCAGGCCCATCTGCTTGAGCAGGTCCGCATGCTCCGGATAGATCGCCAGGCCCTGCTGGTAGGTCAGCTTGGCCTGCTCCGGCTTGCCCATCTGCAGGTGCAGGTTGCCCAGCATCAGGTAGGCCTGGGACTGCCAGTCCGAAGGGGCGGAGTTTTGTTGCTGCCCGATCAAGATCTCGAACTGCTTGACCGCCTGGGCCTGCTTGCCGAAGACCGGCGGCCAGAAGGAGAGCGACATGGCCTTCATGAAGCGGGCCTGCACGTGGTGGTCGTCCAGCGCCAGCGCGCTGTCGAAAGCCTTGTCCGCCTTCCCGGCCCACACGCCGGCCAGCGGGCCCCCGGCGACCTCTTGGATCTTGGCGAGGTAGGCCTCGCCGAGCTCGGTCTGCAGGTCCGGGTTGCTGGGGTCGGCCTTGGCGCGGGCCTCGAACAGGGCGATCACCGCGTCGGTCTGTTTGGCTTCCCGGATCTTCTGCCAAAGCGCCTCGCGGCCATCGAAGTCGAGGTCGCCGGCGGTCAGGGCCGCAAACCAGGAGTCGACCTGGGCGGCCGGATCCGTCGGCGCATCGGAGGCCAGCGGGGCCGGGGCACCGCCTTGGCTCGCGCTCGGGGGCACGGTTTCCGCGACCGCCAGGGGGGCGCGCTGCAGGCCCTCGAGGCGCTGTTCGATCATCGACAGGCGCGTCTCGAGGCCCTCGAGGCGTTGCTCCTGGGCTTCGTCCCGCGGCGCGGCCGGCGCGGCGGCCTTCGGCTCGGCGGCGGCCGTCTCGGCGGCGGACAGGGAGGCGGGGGCGGGCAACAGGCGGGCTCCTAGGTAGCCGCCGGCCAGGGAGACGAGCAGGCACAGGGGCAGCAGGGCGATCGGCTTCATGGGGCGGAGGCGGTCGGGGGGGGGATCCGGCCCGACCGAAGGATCGGGCCGCCGCGCAATAACGCGGCAAGCCGGCGCTCATTCGCGGCGCCGCGCGCAATCCTGCGGCGGCGCGGGGCGCCGGCTCACCAACCCAGGAATTCCCGGGCCAGCCAGAGCGCGGCGAGGCCGCGGGCCCCGTCGGCCTCCTTCGAGAGGCGCGCCCGCTCGGGGGCCCGCTCCCGGATCCAGTTGGCCAGTTCCGCCGGCAGCCGGCCCGGTCGCTCGGCGATGCCGTCCGCCAGCGCCAGGGGATCGCCGCCCTTGCCGCGCTGCTCGGCCTTGAGCCAGGCCTCGAAATCGGCGAGGCAGGCCTTCCAGGCCGTGCCCTGCTCCGAGGACCGTTGGGCGCGCAGGGCCTTCAGGCGCTTCGGGTCCTGGCTGTAGCCGAGTTTCTCGGCCAGGCCGAGCAGCTCGTCCAGGCAGGGATCCGCGCCGCGCTCGGCGAGCTGTTCCGCTGTGCTCTCCAGGTCGTCGACCAAGGTCTTGACCAGCTCCAGCCAGCGGTTCGCTTCGATGGCTTCAGGCAAGGGGGCCGCGCCGTGTTGGCGCGCCTCTAGGAACCCGGCGAGCGCCGGTGCGAAGCGGCCGGCGCAGAGGTTCGGGCGCAGTTCCTCACGCCAGCGCTGGCACCACGGCAGCAGCGTCTCGAGACGCCGCTCGGCGATCAGCTTGGCCAGGGGCCCGTCGAGGAAGCTGCCATCGCCGGGTTTCCAGGGCACCCCGATGGCGAAACCGGGATCGCCTTCCCAGACCACCGTGCCGTCCAGGTCCAGCAGCAGCAGCCGCGGCAGGTTGAAGCGATCGATGTGGAAGGCCTCGAAGCTCTGGCCCAGCCCGAAGCCCTCGCGCGCATCGAGGGCCACGGAGCCCGGGAAGGGCTGTTTGGCGAGGAAGGCCTCCAGGCGCTCGGCGTCGTTGGCCGAGGCGATCGAGACGAACTGCAAGCCCTGCGGGCCGAAGGTCTTCGCGAGATGGCCGAGCCAGGCGGAGAGCGGCAGGACCTCGTGCTGTTCGATGCTGAACAGGGTGACCAGGCGCGGCCCCGGCGGCAAGCCGTCGTAGGAATCGAGCGCCGGTCCGAACCAGCGCGCCGCGCTGGGGAACGGCGCGCGCTTGCCCAGATAGCTGCCGTCCAGGGTGCCTCCGGCGGCCTCCAGGGCCGCGAAGCGCTGCCGGCGTTCCACTTCGCTGGCCCGGTCCCGTGCCGCGCGGGCCAGGTAGCGCACCTCGCGGAAATGGACCTCGCCGGGCCCTGCGATCAGGCCGAACCCGCCGCGCAGCACGTCCGCGGATTCGAAGGACTGGCTGGCCAGGAATTCGCCGTCGAACCAGGCGTCGACCCGGTTGCCGACCACGTCGACGCGCAGTCGATGGGCTTTGGCGCCCGAGCTCGCGGTGCGCTCGTCGCCGTCGGCGGCCCCGAAGTCCACCGCCGAGTGGCGCCAGATCTCGAAGCGATCAGAGCCATAGAAGCTGGTCAGGTCGACGAAGCCCGCGCCCGCCGAGCCGGCCTTCGCCTTGGGCGGGAACAGGATCAGCGCGTGGAACGCGGTGGCGCTCTTGCGCCCGAAGACCAGGCCGCCGAAGGCCCCCTTACCGCCTTCGATCAGCACCTCGGACTCCATCGAGAAGTCCCCCGAAGTGACCTG